>JAHWJR010000167.1 GCA_019348335.1 Actinomycetota bacterium | reverse complement strand
GGGCGGTCGCCCGGACCGGTGGGGACCGCCTCCATGGCCGACACCACGTCGAGGCCCTTCACCACCTTGCCGAACAGCGAGTACTGGGGCGGCAGGCCGACGCCGGAGGGCCCGCTCACGATGAAGAACTGGCTGCCGTTGGTGTTCGGGCCGGCATTGGCCATGGCCACCGACCCGACCTCGTAGCGGCCCGGCCGCGGGAGCTCGTCGGCGAACGTGTAGCCCGGTCCGCCGCGGCCCGTGCCCTGGGGGTCGCCGCCCTGGCACATGAAGCCCTTGATGATCCGGTGGAACACGACGCCGTCGTAGTAGTGGTAGCGAGCCAGCGTCACGAAGTTGTTGACCGTGGCCGGTGCGTTGATCGGGTCGAGGGCGATGGTGATCGTCCCGAGGGAGGTCTCCATGGTCGCCGTGTAGCGACGATCCGGATCGATGCACATGGGCGGCGGCTCGTCGAAGCGGGTGCGCCGCGGGCTGGATCCGTCGGGTTCAGGACAGGGGGTGGGCATGGGCCACCTTGCCGTTTTGTGCCAGCTCCGGCAAACCGTCGCCGGCACGGCAAGACGGAGACAGTACGGTGAGGTGGTGGTGACTCGCACCGCTCGGCTGGAGGAGCTGGTCCGTGACATCCCGGACTTTCCGGCGCCGGGCGTGGTGTTCAAGGACATCACGCCGCTGCTGGCCGACCCCGCCGCCTTCGCCGCCACCGTCGAGGCGCTGACCGAGCCCTTCGCCGGCCAGGGGATCGAGCAGGTGGTGGGCATCGAGGCCCGGGGCTTCATCCTCGCCGGGGCCATCGCCCACCGCCTCGGCGCCGGCTTCGTCCCCGTGCGCAAGGGTGGCAAGTTGCCGGGAGCGGTCGAGCAGGAGCACTACGACCTCGAGTACGGCAGCGACCTGCTGGAGGTCCACGCCGACGCCCTGGTCGCCGGCGCACGGGTGCTCGTCGTCGACGACGTGCTGGCGACGGGTGGCACGGCCGCGGCCACGGTCCGCCTGGTCGAGAAGCTCGACGGCCACGTGGTGGGGCTGGGGTTCGTGCTCGAGCTCGCCTTCCTCTCCGGGCGCGGCCAGCTTCCCGGGCGCCAGGTGGTCTCGCTGCTGACCTACGGGACCAGCGAGGACGGCCAGCGGTGACCACGGTCGATCGGGTCCTGCCGTGGCGGCGCAACTCGCTTCCCGCCGAAGAGATCGCTCCGCTGCTGTCGGCCTACCGGGCCCGCCACCCCCGAGCCTCCACGGCGATGATCAGCCGCGCCTACGCAGTGGCGGCCAACGCCCACCAGGGTCAGTACCGCATCTCGGGCGACCCCTACATCCACCACCCCCTGGCCGTGGCCATGATCGTGGCCGAGCTCGGCCTCGACGACGTGACCATCGCCGCCGCCCTCCTCCACGACGCCGTCGAGGACACCGCGGTGGGCATCGACGACGTCAAGTCCACCTTCGGGCCCGAGGTGGCGACCATCGTCGACGGCGTCACCAAGCTCGACCGGATCCGGTTCGAGTCCCGAGAGGCGCAGCAGGCCGCGTCCATGCGCAAGATGCTGGTGGCCATGGCCAAGGACCTTCGGGTCCTGATCATCAAGCTCTGCGACCGGCTGCACAACATGCGCACCATCGCCGCCCTGCCCGAGGCCAAGCGCCAGCGCATCGCCCGGGAGACCCTCGACATCTACGCGCCGCTGGCCCATCGCCTCGGCATGCAGCACATCAAGCAGCACCTCGAGGACCTGGCCTTCGCCACCTTGCACCCGAAGCGCTACGCCGAGATCGAGCAGATGGTCTCCACCCGCAGCCCCGAGCGGGAGCTGTACCTGACGCTCGTGCTCGAGGCGGTGCGGGAACGGCTGCGGGAGCTCAAGATCAACGGCGAGGTGACGGGCCGGCCGAAGCACCTGTGGTCGATCTACGAGAAGATGGTGGTCAAGGGCAAGGAGTTCGACGACATCTTCGACCTGGTCGGGATCCGGGTGGTGGTCGACCGGGTCGAGGACTGCTACGCCGCCCTCGGCTCCATCCACGCCACATGGAAGCCGGTGCAGGGGCGCATCAAGGACTACATCGCCATGCCCAAGTTCAACCTCTACCAGTCGCTGCACACCACGGTGGTGGGGCCCCAGGGCAAGCCCCTCGAGGTGCAGATCCGCACCCGGGAGATGCACCGCCGCTCGGAGTTCGGCGTGGCCGCCCACTGGGCCTACAAGGACGAGCTCACCAGCAGCGACATCGCCTGGCTGAACCACCTCGTCGACTGGCAGTCGGAGACGAGCGACCCCCAGGAGTTCATGGAGACGCTCAGGGTCGACCTCGAGCACGACGAGGTCTTCGTCTTCACCCCCAAGGGCAAGGTGGTGACGCTGCCCGACGGGGCCACGCCCATCGACTTCGCCTACGCCATCCACACCGAGGTGGGCCACGCCTGCATCGGGGCTCGCGTGAACGGCCGGCTCCAGCCGCTGGACTCCCGCCTCCACTCCGGCGAGACGGTCGAGATCCTCACCACCAAGGTCGACCCGGCGCCGTCCCGCGACTGGCTGAAGATCGCCGTCACCCCCCGGGCCCGCAACAAGATCCGCCACTGGTTCTCGCGCGAGCGGCGGGAGGACGCCATGGAGGCGGGCCGGGAGGAGTTGGCCAAGGCGCTGCGGCGGGAGGGCCTGCCCGTCCAGAAGCTGGCGTCGTCGCCGGTGCTCGAGGAGGTGGCCGAGGCCGCCGGGTTCTCCGACGTCAACGGCCTGCACGTGGCCATCGGCGAGCACCACCTGTCCGCCACCTCGGCGGCGCAGCGGGTCGCCCGGCTCCTGCGCAGCGGCGAGGGCGAGGAGCAACTGCCGGTCACCGCCCGGTCGCCCCGCCGGCGCCGGCGCCCCACCGCCGGCGTCCACGTGGAGGGCCTCGACGACGTCATGGTGCGGCTGTCGCGGTGCTGCACGCCGGTGCCGGGCGACGAGATCATCGGCTTCGTCACCCGGGGCCGGGGCGTCACTGTCCACCGGGCCGACTGCGCCAACGCCGTCTCGCTCGCCTCGGGCGAGCACGACCGCATCATCGAGGTCGATTGGGACCGCCACCGCGCCGGCGACACCTTCGTGGTGTCCATCGAGGTCAAGGCCCTCGACCGCTCGAAGCTGCTGCGGGACGTGTCGGCCACCCTCGCCGATCACCAGCTCAACATCCTCGCCTGCACCAGCCAGACCGGCACCGACCGCATCTCCCGCATGCGCTTCGACTTCGAGCTGGCCGATCCGTCACACCTCGACTCGCTCATCACCACCATCCGCCGCATCGAGTCGGTCTACGACGCCTACCGGGTCCTGCCGGGGACGTCGCATTAGCCGGGGCGCCGCTTCAGTGCGGCGCGTAGACGAGGAGCGGTTCCGCGCACTTGGTGATGGTGAACTCGGCCGAGCCGTCGAAGGTCTCGCCGTCCCGGGCCAGGCGGCGGTCGCCGTCGAGGCGCCGGACGGCGAGCTCGCCCACCCGTAGCTCTTCGTACATGCGGCTGCGCCCGAGCCGCCCGGTGAGCACGGCGGCGATGAGGCGCACGCGCGCCCCGGGCGTGGCGGCGTCGACCAGCCGGACGTCGAGGTGGCCGTCGTCGAGACGAGTGCGCCAGCTCGGAGCGAAACCGTGGGGGTGGTAGGTGCAGTTGCCCACGAAGATCATCCACAGCTTGCGGTACCGGCCGTCGATCTCCACCTCCGTGGGGACGGAACGGCGCAGGACCTGCACGAGGGCGACGACCATGGCCGGCCACTTGCCGAGACGATGTTCCAGGCGCTCCCGGGCGTCCACCAGCTCCACGTAGCCCCCGAAGCTGGCGGTGTTCAGGAACGGGCGGCCGTCGATCGTGGCCACGTCCACGGCCAGCGCCTCGCCGGTGACCAGGGCGGCGACGGCGTCGTCCACCGAGCCGAGGCCGACGTCGCGAGCGAAGTGGTTGAGGGTGCCCCCGGGCACGGCGAACAGCGGTATCCCCTCGGCATGAGCGATGCCGGCGGCGGTGTTGAGCGAGCCATCCCCTCCGACGACGCCCAGGGCCCAGCTGCCCGATGCCGCTTCGCGCAATGCCTGCTCCAGGTCGTCGCCTTCGCCCACCTCCACCAGCCGGGCTCCGGGCAGCGCTTGGGCCAGGCGGTCGAGCAACCCGTCCCCGACCCCTGAGCCGGCACCGGGGTTGACCACCACGGTGAGGCCCTCCCCATCGGGCGGGCAACGGTGGTGGCGCTCGGCTCCCGCCGGACGTCGGTCGGCGGGGGAGTGGGGAGCAACGGGCCAGAGCCGGCGGCTGCCGACGGCGACAGCGGCGCCACCGGCAGCGGCGAGCAGCGAGCGTGCCCGGGTGCTCGAGGAAGGCTTGTGGACGAGGAGTGCCGCGGTGACGACCGCCAGCGGGATGCCGGCGCCGGGAAGCTCGAGGAAGGCACCGACGGTGAAGGCCACCGCAGCCGCCGTGGCCGGGGGAACGGCTCCCGGGAGGGCAGTGACGGCGCCGACGGCGGCGGCGATGCCAGACGCGGCGAGGCCCGAGGTCGAGCCTCGAAGGGCCGCCCGTCGCCCGAAGCGGCCGGCGGCGGCGAGGGCGAGGACGCTG
>JAHWJR010000166.1 GCA_019348335.1 Actinomycetota bacterium | reverse complement strand
TCGCTGCGCAGCTACGCCCGCGCCGCCGAGGCCATGGCCAGCGACGTGCGGCGGGTGAGCCCGGACGTGGGCGCTGCAATCGAGGCGGCTCGCGCGAGTGCCGTCGATGTGGCCATCACCGTCGAGGACGTCGGTGGGTTGCTCGACGACGTCGCCCGGCTGCTGTCGGACACCGGTGCAGCCGTCGAGGACGCGGCGCAGGCCTTCGAGGCCGCCGACTCGTCGGGAGCGGCGCTCCTGCGGGCGAGGGACGCGCACGTGGAGGCGAGGCTGTCCGATTCCTCGAGCTGGGAGGTGTGGACGGACCGCGCGCTGGGCTTCCTCGCACATCCGGCGACGCGGGGCTCGCTCCTGGGCGCGGGAGGTGCCCGTACCGCCCAAATGTGGCTTGCCGCGCACCGCTACGCCGACGCGTGGGTGGACCGGGCTTTCATCCGGGCCTTCTACCGCCTCGCCGGCGGCACGGCCGCGCTGCCCTACCGGATGGTGTTCCGCTTCGACCGCGCGCGTGAGGTCGCGAGCGCCGTGCGCGGCTGGGGACGGCCGGAGGTCAACCGGTTCACCGCCGGCATGGACGAGGCCGCTCGGGTCTTCCGGCACGGGAAGGGCCTGGTTCGCACCGTCGGCCGGGTCGCCGCGCCGCTCGCGGCACTCGGTGACACGACCGTGCTCTTCGGCGGCAGCCAGTACGACGGTGCACGCGGCACCGCGGACCAGGCCATGGCCGGTGTCGGCCTCGTCGGCGTGGGCGCCTTGGCCCTGACCGCGACATTTCTCGCGCCGGTCGCCGCGCCGGTGGCACTCGTCGCCGGGACCGCCGCGGTGGTCTGGGGGGTCGGCAACCTCGTCGTGGACAACTGGGAGGCGATCTCCTCGGGCGCCTCGACGGCCGCGTCGGCGGTGGTCGACAGGGGACGCCGCGTCGTCGCCACCCTCACCGACCCGGTGAGCAGTGGGGTGCGGGCGGTCGGACGGGTGCTCGGGTTCGGCGGATGAGCGCGTCCGCTGCCGACCCGGAGACGGGCACGCTCACCTTCGGGCGGTTCGTCGAGACGTACGGCGACCGGGTCGACCCGTTGCTCGTGCTCACCGACGAGGAGCTCTACGTCGTCACCGCGGGCGTGCCCGCCGACCAGCGCCTCGTGCCCCTCGAGGTCGTCGACGCGCTCGACCCTGCGGAGCGTGAGGCGCGCGCCCGTGCCGCGCTGCGGTCCCTGACCGCACGGGGGCTGTGCGCTTCCGTGCCCGAGGGAGCCCGCGACGACGAAGCCGGCCTGGCCGAGCTGGAGGTGCGCGGCGTGCTCGCGATGGCCCTGCACGGGTTGACCCACGAGGGGGTCACCGTCCTGGCGTCGAGCACCGAGGGCGCCCACCAGCGCCGCCGGGTCATCGTCACCCTGGAGGAGGCCGGGGTCATCGAGCACGGCTTCGGTGACGGCGTCCATGAGGTCTCGGTGTTCAGCCCCCGGCGGGCCTGCGTGGAGCTGGCGGGCCTGCTCGATCCCGCCGGCCTGGCAGGCAGCGAGGACCGCGAGCTCGATCGGGCTGCCGTGGACGACACGGCCCGGCAGCCCGGCTGGGTGCCTTCGGAGCCTGCGACCAGCGCGCACCTGCGGCGGGCGAAGCCCGGCGAGCCGGACCTGGAGCTGCTGTTCGCCGCCCACGCCGAGCACGGCCTTGTCATGGTCTCGGGGGAGTCGGAGTCGCAGGACGGCTCGCTCAGCCACCTGCGTGCCCGATCGATCTCGCAGGGCACGCTGCTGGGACTGTGCGCCCAGGTGCTCGACCTCGCCCGGGTGGTGCGCGGACGGTGAGGGTCAAGCCCGAGGTCGTGGCCACGCAGGTCCAGCGCCTCGGCGTGCTGGGCTGGACGGTGGAGGCCGCCTACCTCGTCTTCGCGATCGGGTTCTTCGGGGTGCTCGGGCAAGGGCCGGTCATGGCGCTGCTGCTCGGCGCCGGCGCGGAGACGCTCCGCTTTTGCGCGTTCGTCGGCGTGTCGCGCCGGCGCATCTTCGTGTCGAGCGAGGCGATCCGCATGGGCGGCACGATGATCCCGATGGGTGACGTGCGGGGGGCGGAGGAGCTCACCAGGGCAGAGCTGCGCCGGCGAACCCACCAGCCCGGACCGGGCTTTTCCATCCGTACCCACATTGCGCTGCCCGAGGGTGTCGCGGTGCGCACCGTCACGCCGGAGGGCATCGAAGTCGAATGGCTGATCGGGGCGCGCGACGCCGCCGCCCTGGTGGCAGCCATCACCTCGTGCATCCCCACCCGCGCCCGTCCCGAGCTCGGCGTGGCCCCGAAGCCGTTGCCCGTGCGCGCCCGCCAGGGGCTGCGCGCGTCTTGGATGGTCCCCGCTCTGCTCATCGCCGGCACCGGGGACGCGATCTCCATCTCCAACGGCCAGCCTCCCGTCACGGTCGCCGCGGTGCTGGCCATCGGCGGGTGGACCGGCCTGCGCAAGGTCGTCATCGACGAGTGGGGCATCCGGGTGGGCACGTTCACGATCTCCTGGCCGGAGGTCGAGAGCGCGCGTGTGGTCAGCTTCGCAGAGTGCAGCGGCATCGAGGTCAGGCGGACCCGCAACCCGCCGTGGGGGGCGCGGTGGGCCCTCATCGTCGTCCGCCGCGGCGAGGGCCTGTCCCGCGAGCGCTCGGCTTCGCTGGGCATCCCCCATCCGGTGGAGCTGCCGGAGCGCTGCCAGCCGTGACCTGGCGCACCGGAGGGTCGTGTACCCGCAGGCCCGTGCTCCCAGCTGTGGCGGGGCCACACGGACGGTGAGGGTCAGGGGCCGGGGTCGTGGCCACGCAGGTACAGCGCCTGGGCGTGGTGGGCTGGCGGTGGAGGCCGCCTACCTCTGAGGACGTCGCTCCCGGCCGGCTCACACGGCCAGCAGGTCGCGGGCTCCGGTGTCGCTCGAGGGATGGCGCAGCTTCGACATGGCCCGCGCCTCGATCTGGCGGATGCGTTCCCGGGTGAGCTTGAAGTGCTCGCCCACCTCCTCGAGCGTCCGGGGCTCGCCGCGGTCGAGCCCGAAGCGGAGCTGGAGGATCTCCCGCTCCCGGTCGTCGAGCGGGGCCAGGAGCCGGGAGATCTCCTCCGGCAACAGCGCGGTGGCCGCCACCTCGAACGGAGACTCGGCCGACCGGTCCTCGACCACGTCGCCCAACTCGGCGTCGCCGTCCTCCCGCAGGGGCTCCGACAGCGACAGCGGCTCGGCGGCGAAGCGCAGGGCCTCGGTCACCTTGTCCTCGGGCATCTCCACCTCGATCGAGATCTCCCGCAGGGTCGCCGCCCGTCCGAGCCGCAGCTCGAGGCGTGACCGGGCCTTCTGCAGACGGGCCAGCGTGTCGCCGGCGTGGACCGGGAGGCGGATGGTGCGACCGGTGTTGGCGATCCCACGCGTGATGGCCTGGCGGATCCACCAGGTGGCGTAGGTGGAGAACTTGAAGCCCTTCCGCCAGTCGAACTTCTCGACCGCATGCATGAGGCCGAGGTTGCCCTCCTGGATGAGGTCGAGGAGGGGGAGCCCTGAGGCCTGGTACTTCTTGGCGATCGAGACCACCAGGCGCAGGTTGGACTGCACGAAGGTGCGCTGAGCGTCCTCGCCCCGCTTCACCGAGCGCCGCAGCTCCCGCTTCTGCACCGCGCCCAGGCTCGCCCCGCTGTCGAGGACGAGCCGGGCGGCGTTCCCCCGCTCGATGGACTGGGCCAGACGGACCTCGTCGTCCTTGGTGAGCAACGGGTACTGCCCGATGTCGGTCAGGTAGAGGCGGACGAGATCCTCTTCGTCCCGGTCAACTCGCTCCTTGGCCAAGCCTCCACCTTCTTGTCTCGCCGGTGAACGATCAAGGGTTGAGGTCGCCACCGTTGGCGACGAAGTGCTCCCAAGGATACCGACCGGGTCAAGAGCTGGCCGCGCGTCCGACCTTTTCCTCAAGGGTGCGCACTCGGGTACCGATCACGGTGGGGATGACGGCGCCGACGGAGATCAGGCGCAGCCCTGTCCGCTCCGCCAGGACCGTCGTTCCCCACTCCGCAGCCTCCGTCTTCGACGGGGTGGACGGGGCCGTCCCCGTCGGTCGTCGAGCCGAACGGTTCGGGACCGCCTTCCCCGAGGTCCTCGCCGCCGCCCAGGCCGACAGCGCGTGGGCCTACCGCCGGCTGTTCGAGTGGCTGGCCCGGCCGGTGGCCGGCTATCTCCGGGGCCAGGGGGCCGACGATCCCGACGGGCTGGCCAACGACGTCTTCCTGCGGGCCTTCACCAACCTCGGGGGGTTCCGGGGCGACGAGGACCGCTTCCGCTCGTGGGTGTTCACCATCGCTCACAACCACCTGGTCGACGAGCGCCGGCGCCGCGGTCGGCGGCCCGTGGTCGACGACCGCCCCCTGGAGGAGCACACCGCCTCCGACGACACGGAGGCGGCGGCGCTCGACCGGGTAGGTGGCGAGCGGGTCCGTCGCCTGCTGGACGAGCTGTCCCCCGACCAGCGGGACGTGTTGCTGTTGCGCATCGTCGCCGACCTCACCGTCGAGCAGGTCGCCGGGACGATGGGCAAGACGCCGGGAGCGGTCAAGCAGCTCCAGCGCCGGGGACTGGCCGT
>JAHWJR010000165.1 GCA_019348335.1 Actinomycetota bacterium | reverse complement strand
CCGACGTTGATGGCCACCGAGAAGCCCAGGCGCACGTACATGCCCGACGAGTAGTTCTTGACCGGGCTGTCGATGAAGCGCTGGAGGCCGGCGAAGGCGACGATGTCGTCGAACTTGCGATCGAGGTCCTTCCTGCCCAGACCGAGGATCGACCCGTTGAGGTAGACGTTCTCCCGCCCCGACAGTTCGGGGTGGAAGCCGGCCCCGAGCTCGAGCAGGGCCGACACCTTCCCCTCGACCGAGATGTGGCCCGAGTCCGGCCGCAGGATCTTGGCGATGCACTTGAGCAGCGTGCTCTTGCCCGATCCGTTCTCCCCGATGAAGCCGAAGGTCTTGCCCGAGGGGATCTCCAGGGAGACGTCGCGCAGCGCCCAGTGCTCCTCGTAGCGGCTGCGGCCCCGCCGCATGAGGGTGGCCTTCAGGCTCTGGTTGCGCTCCTGGTAGAGCCGGAAGCGCTTGGAGACGGCGTCGACGGTGACGGCGGCGCTCATCGTCGCCGTGAGGCTCGACCGGTCACAGTTCCTCGGCCAGGTTGGGCTCGAGGCGGTTGAACACCACCAGGCCGATGGCCAGCGCGAGCGCTGACACGGCCAGCAGGTAGGCGATGTCGCCGACGCCGGGAAAGCGGAGGTCGTAGAGCAGGTCGCGGTAGGCCTCCACGAAGCGGACCATGGGGTTGAGCTCGTAGACGGCCCTGAGGGGCAGGTCGAACCCGAACAGCTCGACGGTGGTGGGCACCACGGTCAGGGGATAGACGATGGGCGTGCTGTAGAACCAGAACTGCAGCAGGATCGCCATCAGGTGCTGCACGTCACGAAAGTAGACGTTGAGCACGCTGAGGAGCAGGCCGATGCCGATCACGAACACCGCCTGCACGGCCACCAGCACGAGGACTGCCGGCAACCACGGCAGCACCATGTTCCCGACGATCAGGAGGGCCACGGCGAACACCGCCAGCTCGATCAACAGCGACACGAGCCAGGACGCCACGTTGGCAGCCACCAGGATCTCTCGGGGGAAGTAGACCTTCTGGATGAGCGTGGCGTTGTTGATCAGGGCGGTCATTCCCCCGTTCATGCCGTTGGACAGGAAGTTCCACGGAAGCAGGCCGCAGAGCAGGTAGAAGGCGAAGACGTTCATGCCACTGGGGTCACCCGGGGGGATGCGAACCCTCAGGAACACCAGGAAGACCACGGTGAAGATGGCCATGGTGACCAGCGGGTTGAACAGCGACCACGCCCAGCCGAGGACCGAGCGCTTGTACTTTCCCCGGAGCTCCCGCAGCGTGAGGTTGACCATGAGCTCCCGGGCGTTCGAGAGTTCGGTCAGCGTGGCCATGGGCGTTCTCCGAGGCACGGGGCCGCAGGGGATGCGGCGCCGATGCCCGCGTCGAGGAGCGCCGATGATGCCACGGCCCTCCCGGCGGCGGGCGAATCGGTGGCGGTGGGGGCCGGCGGCGTGCTGGGTGACGCCCTGACTCCGGGGCAGCCGGGGCTAGGGTGGCCGGTGATCAGGTCGTCGAGGCGGGTCGGGTGGAATTGACAGGCGTCAAGCAGCCGGGGACCAGTGACGATCTCAGGCTCGTCGAGGCGTTCCGTGTCCTCGAACGTGAGCAGATCTCGGTGCTCTCGCTCGACGTGTTCGACACCCTGGTGTGGCGCATCGTGCCCGAGCCGGTCGATGCCTTCCTCTTGTTGGGCCAGCGCCTGCACGACCGGGGGCACCTCTCGCCCCACGTGCCCGTCGAGCTGTTCGCCCGTCTCCGGGAACGGGCCGAGCGCAAGGCCCGCAGCCGCGTACCGGCGGACAAGGTGCCCGAGATCTCGCTCGAGCAGATCTACGACGAGATGCCGGCGCACCTCTTCGCCGGTCTCGGACCCGACGCCCTGGCCGGGCACGAGGTGGCCCTCGAGCACGACATCATCTTCCCGGACCTCGACATCGCCCACCTGGCCCGGTACGCACAGGACCAGCACGGCGCCCGCCTCGTCCTCGTCTCCGACACCTACCTCTCGCCGACCCAGCTGAGGACCGTCGTCGACTGCGAGACCGTCGCCGACCTGGCCATCTCCGAGGTCTTCACCTCCAGCCGGTACGAAGTGAACAAGAGCACCGGTCTGTTCGACGTGATGCTCGAGACGATGAAGGTGGGTCCCGGCGAGGTCCTCCACGTGGGCGACCACCCCCACGCCGACATCGCCGCCGCCGAGCGGGCGGGGATCCACGCCGTGGCCTTCGAGAAGGTCCCCGAGCCCGTCCGCGAGGTCTTGGAGGCGGAGGCCATGGTCCGCACGGGAGACCGGGACACCTCCGTCGCCCCCGTCGACCCGCACTGCGGCGACATGGGGCTGACCGCGCTGCGGGCCAAGTCCCTCCACCGGGCGGGCACGTCCGACCTCAGTGCCACCGGGGCCTACTGGCGCTTCGGCTCTCTCGTGCTCGGCCCCGTCTTCACCGGCTTCGCCGAATGGGTGCACCGCCGGGCGCAGGCCGAGGGGGCCACCACCGTCTACTGCCTGATGCGCGAGGGCGAGTTCCTGTCCCGGCTGCTCAACGGCGCCCGCCATTACCTCGGCTCGGAGGTCACCGCCGTGCCGCTGTGGCTCTCCCGATCGGTGTGCTCCCGTGCATCGATCTTCGAGGCCTCGGAGGAGGAGCTGTCCGAGTTCCTGCAGCGGCGCAACGCCCCCACGGTGCGGGGTTTGTGCGAGACGCTGGGCATCGGCCTTGCCCAGGTACCGGAGCTGTTCGACCAGGCCGACGGCGGCCTCGACGACCCCGAACTGCGCCGGCGGACACTGTCGGCCCTCTCCGGCCGGCCGGAGGTGCGAGCCAGCATCGTGGCGACCTCGGCCGAGTTGCGCCGGCGCCTGGTCGACTACGTCCTCACGACCGTGGGCCGTGACACCGAGCGGGCGCTGGTGGTCGACCTGGGGTGGGGAGGAACCATCCAGACCTACCTCGATCGTGCCCTGGCCGGCGCCGGCTCCCACCTCGAGACCGTCGGCCTGTACCTCCTCACCAACGACGCGGCCGCCGACCGGATGCTCGAAGGCGTGCAAGCCGAGGGCTTCCTCGCCGCCGGCGGCCTCCCCGAGCGGGCCGTGCGCTGGATCATCCGCAGCCCCGAGATCGTCGAGCAGATCTGCATGCACGACGAGGGCTCGCTCCGGGACTTCACCACCGACGCCGAGCCGGTGCTGGGGGAGACCAGCCAGAGCCCGGTTCAGGTCCTCCAGCGCAACGCCGTGCAGCGCGGAGTCCTGCAGTTCCAGCACTCGTGGGCGCGCTACTCGCAGGTCATCCCCACGGCCCAGCGCATGCTCGACCAGCGTGGGCGAGACCTCCTGTTGCGGATGGTCCTCCGCTTCGTCGTCGCTCCGACGGCCGAGGAGGCCAACCTGTTCGGCGGCTGGTTCCACGACGAGAACTTCGGGTCCGGTTCCCATGAGCCGGTGGTGGTGGACGACCTGGCTCGCAGCCTGCGGTACATGACCCCGATGCAGTTCCTGGAGCTGCCCATGACCCGGGTCTACTGGCCGTTCGGGTTGGCTGCGCTCTACAACCCGCCGCTGGCGTCAGCGGCGGCGGCCATCGCCGCCGGCGTGCTGGAGCCCCACGCACTGGAGGGCGGTGACCCGGGGCACGCCGGGGTCCTGCTCGATCTCGGCGCCGGGTTCCCGCCCGAGGGCGGGCGGACGGTGCAGGTCAACGGCACCGGTCTGCGGTTCGTGCGCGACGAGGTCTGGGCCCAGCCGATCCGGGGGGTCAAGATCGTGCTGGGTGACGGCCCCGGCACCGCTCGCATCGACTTCATGCGCCTGGTCTTCAAGCTCCGTGGCCGTCCGGAGCCGGCGCAGGTCGACGTCGAGTGGCCCGAGCAGTTCGACCAGGTGCGCTACGAGGACGCCGCCCGCTTGGGGCCGAACCTCGTCGTCGGTGCTCGCCGCGCCCCCGCCGTCGTCTACCGCTGCCCTCCCGAGTGGGGCGACGACGCCTACCGGGTCGAGATCGAGGTCGCCTACGCCTGGTTGCCCACCGCACCTGTGCCCACCGGCACCGCGCCGAGGAGCGCCGTCGTCCAGGAGGTCGGCCGCAAGGTCGCCCGGCGGGCGCTCGGCCGAGCGAGGAGCGTCTGGAGGTCGGCGGAGCAGGTCGCCGGCGAGCAGGCCGGCCCCGAGGGTCTCCAGCGGTGAGAGGCCCACTGCTGCTGCACTCCCTGGCCGAGTTCCGCGAGCTCATCTTCGAGTGCTTCGACGTCGTCCACCCGGGCAGCCTCGTCGAGGTCGGCGCCGAGGACGGGACCTTCACCGTGGAGCTCCTGCGATGGGCGAGGGACCACGAGGCGACGGTGCACGCCGTGGAGCCCTTTCCCACTCCGGCGATCAGCGAGCTCGTGGCGAGTTGGCCCGAGCTCCACCTGGTCGAGGAGCACAGCCCGGCAGCGTTGGAGAAGCTGGAGCCGGCCGACGTCTACCTGGTCGACGGTGACCACAACTACGTCACCGTACGAGCCGAGCTCCAGGCCATCTTCGGTGGCGAGGGCGACCGCCCGTGCCTGGCCTTCCTGCACGACGTCGGATGGCCGTCGGGGCGGCGGGACATGTACTACGACCCCGA
>JAHWJR010000164.1 GCA_019348335.1 Actinomycetota bacterium | reverse complement strand
GAGCTGGCCGCCCTGCGGGCCGAGTACCGCCAGCGCGGCGTGGACGAGGACGACCTCGACCCCGATCCGCTGGTCGCCTTCCGGAACTGGTTCGACGACGCGGTGGCTGCCGGACTGCCCGAGCCCAACGCCATGGTCCTGGCCACCGCCGACCCGCAGGGCCGACCGGCGGCGCGCACGGTGCTGCTGAAGGGCATCGACCAGCGGGGCTTCCGCTTCTTCACCAACTACGGCAGCACCAAGGGACGCCATCTGGCCGCCAACCCCGCCTGCGCCCTGGTCTTCCTGTGGCAGCCGCTGGCCCGCCAGGTGTGCATCGCCGGGCAGGCGCAGCGCCTGTCGCGAGAGGAGTCCATCGAGTACTTCGCCAGCCGGCCACGGGGCAGCCGGCTCGGGGCCTGGGCCTCGCGCCAGAGCGAGGTGGTGCCCGACCGAGCCCTCCTCGACCGCCGGCTGGCCGAGCTCGAGCAGGAGTACGAGGGCGAATCGGACATCCCCCTCCCGCCGTTCTGGGGCGGCTACGTGGTCGTGCCCGACAGCGTCGAGCTGTGGCAGGGCCGGCCCAACCGCCTGCACGACCGCCTGCGCTACTTCCGGAGCCGACCCGGCGAGCCATGGCGGATCGAGCGGTTGTCGCCCTGAAGGACCGCGCCTAGGTCGCCGGGCGCTCCCAGGAGGCGGTGTAGTCGTCGGTCCAGGTGACCTTGGCCGGGCGGGCGGCGGTGACGATGCGGTAGCGGGCCAGGCCGACGTTGCTGGCCGAGCCCGACCGCCGGCCGTCGACCCAGATGTCGAGCCGCCCACCGACGGGGATGATGCTGGCCCACACCCGCGGGGGGCCCTGGTCGGCAGGCGACGAGCCGCGCAGGGCGCGGATGCTCCCGGTGGTGATGAGCTGGCGCATGAGCGCGGCGGTCTCGGCGTCCGAGGCGAAACCGGACTGGTAGCGGGCCAGGGAGGCCTGCAGGTCGGGCGTCGGCTCCTCGCCGTCCCGACCGCCCGGTTCCGCGTCTCGGGACCGTCGCCGGGGGCTGACGGTCACGCCCGCCCCGCCGTGGGCGCGTGCATCGGTGTGGCCTCGCCGTCGTCGCCCGGCTGCGCCGTGTCTCCGGGGGCGTCGTCGTGCGAGTCGGGAGCCGGGCTCCCGTGCGCGCTCGGAGCCGGAGGCTGCCGGCGCCGTCCCTTGGCGGCCAGGAGCGCAGCGGCGGCCATGATCACGCCGAGCAGGGCCAGCACCGCGCCGAGGCCGGCGCCGCCCTGGCTCAACCAGCCGGTGGCCGCGGCCGACCAGTCCTCGACCACGCCCACGGGGCTGATCGCTGCCGAGTTGGCCGGGTCCATGGCGTGGACGCCGTAGTACAGCAGGTAGATCCCCACGGCGACGAGCAGCACCCCGGCGGCCCGGTCGGCGTAGCGCAACGCCCGGCGCAGGCGCCGCACCATCGACTCTCGGGCCAGCGCCAGGGCCAGGGTCAGCACGGTGAGCACCACGCTCATGCCGGCGGCGTAGGCCACGAAGGCCAGCGCTCCGGACGCGGCGTTGGCCCGCTCCGCGGTGTTGGCCACCACGCTCAGGAAGATGGGAAGGGTGCACGACAGCGAGGCGATGGCGTAGGAAGCGCCGAAGAGCACCATGGAGCCGAAGCGCCGGCTGGTGCCGCCGCGGTCGAGGTGGGGAAGGGCGACCTTCAGCCGGCGGCCCGACAGCATGGCCACGCCCAGCGCCACCAGCGCCGTGCCCACCACCAGGGTCAGCCACGGCATGGCCCCGTAGACCGAGCTCAACCCGGCGTTGATGGGAATGCCCAGCACCGAGAAGACGGCCAGGAAGCCGAGTGAGACCGCACCCGCCGCCCCGAGGGCCCGGGGCACCCGGCCACGGGGGTCGGCGTCGGCGTCGTCGCTGCCGATGAAGTAGGACAGGTAGGCCGGCAGCATGGGGAAGCCGCAGGGGTTGACGGTGGCGACCAGGCCGGCGGAGAAGGCGTAGGCGAGGGGGACGTCGATCACGGGAGGCGGCTACTCCAGCAGCTTCTGGACGCGCGAGCGCAGGTCGTCGGCGGAGAGGGCACCGGGATGGGCGTCGACCACCCGGCCGTCGGCCGACACGAAGAACGTCGACGGCATGTTCACCACACCGAGGGCGGTGGCCAGGTCGCCGCTCGGATCGCGACCGACGTCGTAGGTGATGCCTGTGTCGTCCACCAGCTGGATGGCGTCGTCGACCTGGTCGCGCAGGTTGATGCCGAGGAACGCCACCTGCCCATCGAGCTCCCGGTGCACCGCCTCGAAGTCGGGCATCTCGGCGACGCACGGCGCGCACCAGGAGGCGAAGAAGTTCACCACCAGCGGCTTCCCCCGGTAGTCGGCGAAGGACCCCATGCCCCCCGAGAGCATGCTGAAGCGGTCGTCGGGGAGGGCATCGCCCGAGGTGTCGCGGCCCACCAGCGGGTCGGTCTCGGCGTCCTCGCCGGAGAACCGCAGCTCGACCTCCGGGGTGGGCTCGGGCGGGGGGGTGGAGAGCGACGAGAACAGCGCGGCCGTGCCCAGCGCCGCCACCAGGGCGACGATCGCCGCCACCGTGCCCAGGACCAGCGGGTGGCGCCGGCGCGGCACCGTCTTCCGGCGGGCGTCGCGATCGTCGGGATCGGCGTCGACGGCGGGAGTGGCGGGGGGCGGAGTGGCCACGGGGCCACGCTACCGCCGCGCCGACCCCCCACCGTCTCACGCCGACCGGATCTCCGGCGACACCACCACGTCGACACCGTCGATCACGATCACCTCGGCCGGCCGCTGCTTGGGTGGCCGGCCCCGCCGGCGCTTGAGGACCAGCACCCTCCCTTTGGACAGCAGCTCTCCACCCCAGACGCCACAGGGCTCTCGCCGGGCGAGCGCCGCGTCCAGGCACGCACGGCGCAGCGCGCACGTGCTGCACAGGTGCTTGGCCCGGGCGATGTCGTAGAGGTCCTCGGAGAAGAACAGCTCGGTGAGACCGCCGGTGCCGTCGTTGCACGCCGGGACCGGGCGCCGTTCGTCGCCCGGTTCCTCGTCGCCGGGTTCTTCGTCGACCACCGCCTCGATTGCCATCGTCTTCCTCTCTCACTCGGACGCAAAACCAGAAAAGGCCGCCGGGAAACCCGGCGGCCTGAACGACTTCGACGCTTGCGTGGAACTAGGTCGGAGCCTCCGGCCGCCGGCAGATGCCCTTGGTGTGCATCGCCGTGGGGCGCATGGTGAACCCGGATACCGGCGAAGCGAGCCACGGGGTGCCGGGTGCGCCAGACGCGGGCGCGGCAGCGGTCAGGGCACGGCGGAGCTGCTGCGTGGTCGTCGCCTCCACCTGTCGCATCAGCCTGCCTCCACCGACGTCGCTGCTCGGGCCCGGCGGACGCCGGACCAACGCATCCGACCATGGCGACGGCGGCGGGTCAACCCTATTTCGCGCCCACGCCGGCGCGGGCCCTCGTGGGCACGCCGGCGGCAGCCACTGCGACCACGACCGAGAGGGCGCCGGCGCCCACGACCAACGGGGCCACGCCGACCAGCTGGGCGACGAGCCCGCCGGCGAGTGCACCCACCGGGATGGCGCCCCACACCCGGATGTGGAAGGCCCGGAGGCCTTCGGCGTCGAGGGCCCTGCCGGCGGCGACGTGGAGGAGGGCCCGCACCAGCACGGCGGCGACCATGCCGGCGGCGGCCGCCGCGCCGAGGCCGGCGGCGGCGACCAGCGGTCGCCCCGGGTCGGCGACGGTGCCGGCAGCAGCATGGCCGGCGCCGGCGGCGAGCAGGGCCGCGACCAGCCCGGTGCGCAGGCCCACGAGTCGCCCGATGCTCGGGGCCGCCAGACCGCCGGCGGCAGCGGCCACGGCCAGGCCGGCGAACAGCAGGCCGAAAGCTGGAGCTCCCAGCCCGAGGTCGTCGAGTGCGAACAGCACCAACACGGCCAGCACGGCGCTGCCGGTGGCGGTGGCCGCCGCCGCCACGGCGGTGACGACGCTGGTGCCGGGCCGGAGCGGGGCCACGCCGCGCCTGGCTCCGCCGGGGGCGGACGGCACGGCGACCGTGGTGCGCATCCACAGCGCGGCCAGGGCGGCCAGGGCGTACAGGCCCATGGCGCCCAGGAGCGGCACGGGTGCCACCACCTCGTAGAGCAGACCGGCGCCGGCCAGACCGCCCACCACGCCGTACATCCCCCGCTGGCGCAGGCCGCTCCCCGACGACCCGGCGGAGCGCTGCCAGCGGTTGAACACGGCGCCGGCCTCCTCCTCCACCCCGTCGGCCAGCGCTTCTCCCACGCCGACGACGAGGGCGACGGCCACGAGTACCAGGATCGAGTCGCCTCCGGTGAGGGCGGCGAGGCCGAGGAAGCCGACGGTGAAGGCTCTCAGCGTGGCCGCCGTGCCCAGCACCGTCCGGCGGTCGCTGTCGCCCACCAGCGCCGGGCCCAGTACGGCGACGACGGCCCATGGCAGGTGTTGGGCGGCGAACACGGCGGCCACCGCCAACGGGTTGCGGGTCGCCCCGGCGGCGAGGAGGGGCAGGGTGGTGGCGACCAGCCCGTCGCCCACGCCGCTCAGCAGGGCGGAGCGCTGCAGCCGTCGCTCGTCCCCGCTCACGGCGC
>JAHWJR010000026.1 GCA_019348335.1 Actinomycetota bacterium | reverse complement strand
AGGCCGACGGCAGCCTCCCCCACATCTACAACTGCGCCGTCTGACGGCCGACGAGGAAGGAATCCCCGATGACCTTCACCAGCGACGGTGTCGAGGCGGCCGTCCAGGCCCGTTACAGCGACGGGGCGGCCGCCACCCAGCCCGATCTGTGCTGTCCGGTCGACTACGACCCCCGCTACCTGGAGGTCATCCCCGCCGACGTGTTGGAGCGCGACTACGGCTGCGGTGACCCGTCCCGCCACCTCAGCGCAGGCGAGACCGTCCTCGATCTCGGCTCGGGGGCCGGAAAGATCGCCTTCATCGCCGCGCAGGTGGTGGGGAGCCAGGGCCGGGTCGTCGGCGTCGACCTCAACCCGGACATGCTCGCCCTCGCCCGCCGGGCCCAGGGCGAGGTGGCCTCCGCCCTCGGCTACGCCAACGTGACCTTCCGACGCGGGCGCATCCAGGACCTCGGCCTCGACGTCGACGGCCTCGACGCCTGGCTGGCCGACCACCCCGTACACGACGTGGAGGGCCTGGCCGCGCTGGAGGCGGAGGTGGCCAGGCGGCGGGTCGACGAGCCCATGGTGGAAGAGGAGTCGGTCGACGTGGTGGTGTCCAACTGCGTGCTCAACCTGGTGGCCCCCGAGCACAAGGCGCGGCTGTTCGCCGAGATCCACCGGGTGCTGCGGCGAGGCGGACGGGCGGTGATCTCCGACATCGTCAGCGACGTCGAGGTACCGGAAGCGCTTCGAGCCGACCCCGAGCTGTGGAGCGGCTGCGTGTCCGGGGCGTTCCAGGAGGAGGCCTTCCTCAGGGCGTTCGAGGCAGCAGGCTTCCACGGCATCACCCTGGTCAGCCGCGACGACGAGCCGTGGCGGGTGGTCGAGGGCATCACCTTCCGCTCGGTCACCGTGGTCGCCTACAAGGGCAAGGACGGGCCGTGCTTCGACCACGGGCAGGCGGTGATCTACAAGGGCCCGTGGAAGGCGGTCGAGGACGACGACGGCCACGTGCTCGAGCGCGGCGTGCCCACCGCCGTGTGTGCCAAGACCTTCGAGCTCTACGGCCGTGAGCCCTACGGCGGCTCCTTCGAGCTCCTCGAGCCGGCCGAGCCGGTCGACCCCGCCACTGCTCCGGCCTTCGCCTGCGACGACGGCGGGCGGCGGTCGACCACGGGACTGCGGCGCCCCGCCGCCGACCCCACCGCCTCGTCACCGTGCTGCTAGGGCGTCGGCGCCGGCGCCCCGATCCCCGTGGCGGCAGGCGGTCTCCGACCGCCCTCGCCTTCCTGGCCGTGCTGGTCGTGCAGGCCACCGCCTGCGCCACAGGAGGCACCGAGGGCGCCGAGCCCCTCCGGATCAGCGGGTCCACCACGGTCAACCCGGTGGCGGCCGACGCCGCCGAAGCGCTGCGGGCGGAGGGGGTGGCGGTCACCGTTGACACCCAGGGAGGCTCGGCGGGGGGCCTCGCCCAACTCGGGTCGGGCCAGATCGACGTGGCCATGAGCTCGAAGCCGGTGGGCGACGACGACCGCCGGGCCCACCCTGGGGTCGACTTCACCGCCACCGAGATCGGCGTCGACGCCGTCGGGGTGGTGGTCCGCCGTGAGGTGTTCGACGGCGGGGTCCGCTCGCTCACCCGTGAGCAGGCCGCCGCCCTGTTCGAGGGCCGTGTCGCGAACTGGGAGGAGCTCGGCGGGCCCGACCTGGCCGTGTTCGTCTACGACAAGGAGCCGGGACGGGGCACCCGGGAGGTCCTGGACCGGTACCTCTACGGCACCGACGGCAAGGTTCCTCCACCACCCCGGAGCGAGCGCTACGCGGTGGTCGGCGGGAACGAGGAGGCGCGGGCCAAGCTGCTGTCGACGCCAGGGGCGGTGGCACCGCTGTCGGTTGCCTTCGCCGCCGGCTACCCCGACCTGGCCGCGGTCGCTCTCGACGGCGTCGAGCCGGTACCAACGGCCATCGCCTCGGGCGACTACCCGATGGCGCGGCCCCTCCTCTTGGTCACCAACGGACCGCCGCGGGGGCCGGCGGCGCGCTTCGTCGACTACACCGTGTCCGACCAGGGACAGGCGCTGGTGGCGGAACACGGGTTCCTCACCCTGGCCGACCTCGACGGAGCATGAGCCTCGCCGCACCGGCGGCCTGGCCCGGCCGGCAGCACTGGCCGGCGCTGCCGGTCCTGGTGGGGCTGACCGCCGCGGCGGCCGGTGTGGGCGGGGCGGTGGTGGTCGGGTTCCTGGTGGCCGGCGCCAGCTCCGCCCCTCTCGACTGGGTCGAGCTCCTCACGTCACCGACGTGGGACCCGGCCGGCGGCGCCTACGGAGCGGCGGCCATGGTCTTCGGGACCGTGGCGGTGTCGGCCATCGCCCTGGCCCTGGCCACGCCGCTGGGGTGGGCGGCGGCGGTGGCCATCACCGAGCTGGTCGCCCCCCGGCGGCGGCGGCTGGTCCGGGGCGGAGTGGAGCTACTCGCCGCCGTGCCGTCGATCGTCTACGGCCTGGTGGGAGTCGCCCTGGTGCGCCCGCTGGTCAGCGACCTGGCCGGCGTCCCCGGGGGCGACAGCCTCCTGGCCGCCGGCCTCGTCCTCGCCGTCATGGTGCTGCCGACGGTGGTGGCGGTCAGCGTCGACGCCCTCGCCGGCGTGCCCCGGGCGACCCGGGAGGCGGCGGCAGCCCTGGGGCTGACCCGGGCCGAGCTCGTGCGCAGCGTCGTGGTGCCCGCCGCCCGTCCCGGCCTGCGCGCCGCACTCCTGCTGGGGCTGGCCCGGGCCCTGGGCGAGACGATCGCGGTGTTCCTCGTCATCGGCCGGGCCGATGGCCGCCTGCCCTCGCCGGCCGGGGCCCTCGCCGCCCTGGTCCGGCCCGGGCAGACCCTCACCACCAAGCTGGGCGGGCCGGAGCCGGTCCTGGCCGGCACCAGCGGCACCCACTGGGCCGCCCTGAGTGGGCTGGGCCTGATCCTGCTGGTGACGGTGGCCGCCGTCACCCTCGTCGCCCTCCGGGGCTCCCGCCGCCAAGGGGTGGGCGGTGGCCGGCGCTTGGATCGGGCCGCCCGGGGCTGGTCCTCCCGGCACCGGCGTGACCGGTTGGTGGCGGTGGCGCGGCGGGGCGCTCTGGCCGTGCCGTTGGTGCTGGTCGCCGGATTGGTGGTCGTGCTGGTGACCCGGGGATCGGCCGCCCTGGACCCCCGATTCTGGCTTACCGCCGCGACGGGCGCCGATGCCGGCGGGGTGCGCGACCAGGTGGCGGGGACGGTGTTGTTGGTTGCCGCAACCGGGCTGATCGCCGCCCCGGTCGGGTTGGGGCTCGGCCTCGTGCTGGGCGAGTACGCCGGCCCCCGCCTCTCGGGGGCCATGCGCACCGCGACGGTGACCCTGGGCGGAGTCCCGTCCATCCTGCTGGGGCTGGCCGGTTACCGAGTGCTGGGGACCGGGCTGGGATGGGGGAAGAGCTGGTTGGCGGGCGCGCTCGTGCTCGCCGTGGTGGTGGTGCCGGTGGCCGCCCTGGCCACCACCGCCCGCCTCGACACCCTCGACCCGCTGAGGCGGGAGTCGGCCCTCGCCCTGGGGCTCCACCGCAGCCAGCTCATTCGGTCGGTGCTGCTTCCCCACGCCGGGCCAGGCCTGGCAACCGGGCTGCTCCTGGGGTTGGCCCGGGCAGCGGGAGAGACCGCCCCGCTGCTGTTCACCGCCACCGTCTTCTCCGGTGCTGCCGCCCTGCCGGCGGGCGTGGTGGACGCCCCGGTCGTCGCCCTGCCGACCCATCTCTTCGCTCTCAGCCAGGACGCCTCTCGGCCGGCGGCGTTGGAAGCAGCGTGGGGCAGCGCCCTGGTGCTGGTCGTGGTCGCCGGCCTGCTCCTCCTGGCCGCCACCCCCGCCCGGCGCCGGTTGGAGGCGGCGGGGTGAACCGGTGAGCGTGCTGTGGGCGCGGGACGTGTCGATCCGCCACGCCGGTCGGCGGCTGGTGGGGCCGGTCAGCCTGGCCGTGGCCGCCGGCGAGACAATGGGCCTGTGCGGCCCGTCGGGCTCGGGAAAATCCACGCTCCTGCGGGGGTTCGTCGGGCTCCTGCCCCCCGAGTTGGCGGTCGAGGGAGAGCTGCGGGTGGTGGGCAGCGACCCGTGCACTGCATCTCCGGCACGGCTGGCCGAGTTGCGAGCGCGGGCCGTGCTTGTCGGCCAGACCCCGGTGGTGTTCCCGGGGTCGGTGCTGGCCAACGCCACCTTCGGCCTGCGCCACCTGGTGCGGGCGCCGCGCCGCGCCCTGCGGGACCGGGCCGAATCCGCCCTGCGCGACGCCGGCCTGTGGGAGGAGGTCGCCGACCGGCTGGACGCGCCGGCTCGGACGCTCAGCGTGGGCCAGCGCCAGCGGCTGTGCCTGGCCCGGGCCCTGGCCCTGGACCCGGGTCTGCTGCTACTCGACGAGCCCACCAGCGCCCTCGACGCCGCTGCCCGAGCGGCGGTCGAATCAGCCGTGGCCGGCCTGCGGGGCCGACGCAGCGTGGTGCTCGTGTCCCACGACGCCGCCCAGCTGGCCCGCCTGTGCGACTCGGTGGTCGAGCTGCATGCCAACGCCGTCGCCTAGTGGTGGTACGCCGGCATGACTCGGTAACCGCCGGCGCCGGCGCCGGCGGGTTCGGCGAACGGCACACCGGGGTAGCTCAGCTGCGACACCGAGCCCGGCTCGTGTGGCCGACCGCCGGGACCAGGAGCCGAGCCGTGAGCGACGACATCACAACCGAGCCGCGCCGAGAGGCGCCGCCTGCGAACGGTGCGCCCCCACCCCCCGAGCCAGGGGCTCCCCTGCCCCCGAGGCGGGGAATGCCGACCAAGGACGAACGCAGCGAGTCCGACGAAGAGCTGGAGGGTGCCTTCGTCAAGACCGTCGACGAGGCCCGGCGCCGGCTCAACCGCAGCTGGCCCTCGCTCTTCGCCACCGGGACCGTGGGCGGCATCGACGTCGGGCTCGGGGTCCTCGCCCTGCTCCTGGTCAGGGAGTCGACCGGCCAGGAGCTCCTGGCCGCCCTGGCGTTCTCCATCGGCTTCATCGCCCTGACCCTCGGCCGCAGCGAGCTGTTCACCGAGAACTTCCTCGTGCCGGTCGCCGCGGTGGTGACCGGCAAGTCGAGCGTGGGGGCCATGTTCCGGCTGTGGGGCGGTACGGCGGTGACCAACCTGGCCGGCGGTTGGGTCTTCATGGCCCTGGTCGTGCTGGGCCTCCCGGAGCTGCGCGAGACGGCGGTGGAGCTGGGCAGCCACTACCCCGAGATGGGCATCGGGGCGACCACGTTCGCCTCCGCCGTCATCGGCGGCGCCGCCATCACCTTGATGACGTGGATGCAGCGAGGGACCGAGTCGGTGCCGGCGAAGATGGTGGCGGCGGTGGCCGTCGCCTTCCTCCTGGCCGGTGGGCGGCTCAACCACGCCATCGTGGTGTCGCTGGAGATGTTCGCCGCCCTCCAGGCCGGCGCTCCGTTCGGCTACGCCGACTGGCTCGGGATGGCGTCGTGGGCGGCCCTGGGCAACCTGGTCGGCGGCATGGCCCTGGTCACCGTGCTGCGCCTGGTGCAGATCGGCCGGCGGGCGGTGGAGGCGGAGCGCCGGCGCCCGGACGCGCCCCGCGAGCCCGGGGAGGACTCGCCCGGCATCCCGGCGTAGCCGGACGGGCCCTCGGGCGCCTAGGCCGGCACGGGTTCGTCGAGGAGGCCGAAGACGTCACCCACCTGCTCCCAGCCGATGCGCAGGAGGAACTGGCTGTTGCGGCCGTAGGACTTGGAGCCGAGGAGGAAGAAGTTGGGCTCGGGGTTGCGCAGCACCTCGGGACCGTGCCCCACCTGGGCCAGGCAGTCGCCACCGGCGGCCCCCAGCAACGCCGCCGAGAGGTTCATGGGCGCGGCGGTGGCGTAGCACTCGTGCACCTGGAGCTGGCGGTAGAGCCCCTGGTCACCCACCGAGCCGGTCAGGGCCAGGACCCTGTCGGCCAGCACCTCCTCGGCCCCCTGCCCGTTGCGCAGGGTGACGGCGATCCGGCTCTGTCGGCGGCCCATCGACTCGACCACCACGCCGGTGCGCACCCGCACGCCGGGGTGGTCGCCCCGGGCCAGCCGGGCCGCCTCGGCGGCGAGCGCGGCGCGCTCGGGGAGCGGGTCGTCGTCGACCGCGCCCCATGCCGGCGCCGGGTCACGCACCGCCCACACCACCTCGGTGCCGGGCGCCCGCGCCGCCAGGGAGGCGAGGCTGCGCGCCGCGGTCTGGGCGGAGTGGCCGGCGCCCACCAGCAGGACGGTGCAGCCGGCCCACTGGTCGCCCTCGGCGTCGAGATCGGGCAGCCGCCGGCACACCTCACCGTCGAGGGCCCGCTCCCCGGGAGCGGGGATGCCGCCGTCACCCAGGGGGTTGGGAGTGCCGTAGGTGCCGGTGCAGTCGAGCACCACGTCGGCGTGGTCGACCACCTCGCCGGCGCCGGTCTCGACCAGCAGGCGGAAGGGGCGCCGGCCCCGCTCCGGGGTGGCGATCTGCTCGTGCTTGAGCAGGCCCTGGCGGCCCACGGCGACCACCCGGGCGCCGAGGCGGACGTGAGGAGCCACCTGGGGCAGGGCGGCCAGTGGTGCGAGCAGGCGGTCGGCGAGCTCGGCGCCGGTCGGGCAGCGGTCGCCGGCGGGGACGTCCACGCCGGCGGCCCGCAGGTGGCGGGCCATGCGGGGCGAGACGTTCATGTCCCACGGGGTGAACAGGCCCACGTGGCCCCACGACCGCACGTTGGCCGCCACCTCGGGCGCCGCCTCGTAGACGGTGAACGGGCGGCCGGAGTCCACGGCGGCCAGCGCCGCCTCCAACCCGGTGGGGCCGGCGCCGAGGACGGCCACGTGCTGGCGGGAGACGTTCATGGGGGGCCTCGTTTCAACGCCGACTAAAACGACGGGCGTGACGTTGTACCACGGCCGGTCCCGATGACGCACCGTGACTGGGCGTCCGCACTCGGGATCGTCGAGGACGAGGTGCCCCGCCTGCTCGTGCTCGAAGGATCGTGGTGGCGCCGGGAGCGCAACGCCCAGCGCCTCGCCCTGCTCGACGGGGTCCGGGAGCTGGCCTTCCCCGAGTTCCACCTCGGCCGCCACCGCGGGACACCGGTGGCCTACTCCTGCGCCTACGGCGCCCCCCGGGCGGTGGAGCCGGTGCACGTGTTCGGCGAGCTCGGCACGCCGCTGGTCGTCCAGATCGGCTCCTGCGGGGCGCTCCAGCCCGGCATGGCCACCGGCGACATCGTGCTCCCCGAGCGGGCGGCCATCGGCGAGGGAGCGTCGCAGTACTACGGCGGCTCGGGCTGGTCGGAAGCCTGGCCCGACCTGGTCGACGCCGCCGCCGAGGCCTTCGCCCGCCGGGGCTTGCGGGTCCACCGCGGCTCGCACGTGACCACCTCGGCCCTGCTGGCCCAGCCGCCCGAGCTGCTCGACGAGTGGCACCGGGCCGGACACCTGGCCGTCGACATGGAGACCTCGGCGGTGTTCAGCGCCGCCCGCTGGTTGGGCATGCGGGCGGTCTCGCTGCTGTTCGTCTGGGACGACCTGCTGCGGGGGCGGAGCTGGCTCGACCCGTTCCCCCCGGAGGAGGCGGCGGCCCAGGAGCGGGCCAACGCCGCCCTCATGGAGGTGGCGCTGGAGCTGGGTGCGGTCGGACCGGCGGGGAGTACGCCGGGAGCGTGAGCCCCGGCTACCCGAGGACGGCGGTGGCCTCGATGGGCACCTCCACCGACCGGGCGGCGTCGTTCACCGAGACGACCAGCCTCGCCGACGAGCGCCCCGGCCCGCCGGGGTCGAAGGTGACCACCACGTCACAGCTCTGGCCGGCGGGGAGCGGGCCCCCGGTGCAGTCGCTGCCATCGGCGTCGAACCGGTCGGCATCCGGTCCCTTGATCTGCGGGTCGTCCACCTGGAACGGCCCGCTCCCGGCGTTGGTCACCGTCACCGTGGCCTCCCGGGAGGTCGGTACCGGCTGGAACTCGACGGCGCGGGGTTCGACGTCCACGACCGGCGTTGCGTCGCCGCCAGCCCCCGAGCCGGCGCCGTCGCCACCTCCCCCGCCGATCCAGCCCTGGCTCGCCGCCAGCGAGAGCAGCGCCACCACGGCGGTGGCCAGGCCGGCGATGCCGGTGAGCACGCCGGGCAGGCTCGACCAGAACGATCCCTTCTCAGCCATGGGGCCAACCTAGACGGCGTCACGGGCGGTCACGATGGCCCGCCACACCCGCTCGGGGGTGCACGGCAGGTCGACGTGGTCGACGCCCAGGTGGGCGAGGGCGTCGACCACCGCGTTCTGGACCGCCGGCGTGGAGCCGATGGCACCCGACTCGCCGATGCCCTTGGCCCCCAGCGGGTTGACCGGCGTCGGCGTCTCCATGGCCACGAGCTCGAACGCCGGCAGGTCGCCGGCGGTGGGCATGGCGTAGCTCGCCAGGTCGGCGGTGAGGGGCACGCCGTCGCCGTCGTAGGCCATCTCCTCCCACAGGGCCTGGCCCACCCCCTGGGCGATGCCCCCGTGGCGCTGGCCCTCGGCCAGCAGGGGGTTCAGCACCCGGCCGGCGTCGTCGACGGTGACCATGCGCCGCAGTGTCACCTGCCCGGTCTCGGTGTCGACCTCGACCACCGCCAGGTGGGCGCCGAAGGGGTAGGTGGGGGTGGGTGCCCGGAACACCGCCTCGGCCTGGAGACCGTCCGGACCGGCGGCGCCGGCCACGTCGGCCCACGTGGGCCCGTCACCGCCCGCTCCGCCCACGGAGAACCGCCCGGCGGCGCCATCGAGCACCACCTGGTCGGCCGGGGCGCCGAGGAGCTCGCCCGCCCGGGCCCGGGCGGCGTCGACCAGCCGCCCGCACGCCTCGTGCACCGCGGTCCCGCCCAGCTGGAGCGAGCGTGACCCCGACGTGCCGCCCCCCACCGGCACCCGGTCGGTGTCGCCCGAGACCACCTCCACCCGCTCGGGCCCGATCCCGAGGCGCTCGGCGGCGATGGTGGCCCAGGCGGTGGCGTGGCCCTGGCCGTGGGGCGAGGTCCCGGTCAGCACCACCACGCCCCCGTCCGGACGGACGATCACCGTCGCCGTCTCCTGGCCCGCCCGCAGCCCGGCGGTGACCTCGACGTAGCAGGACACGCCCAGGCCGAGGGCCACCACGTCACCGGCCTGGCGGCGGCGGGCCTGCTCCGCCCGCAGCTCGCCGTAGCCGGCGGCGTCGAGCACCCGGTCGAGGGCGCCGGCGTAGTCGCCGGTGTCGTAGGTGGTGCCCACCGCGGTGGTGTGGGGGAAGGCGCCGGCCGGCACCAGGTTGCGGCGGCGCACCTCGGCCGGGTCGAGGCCGGCGCCGGCGGCGAACAGGTCGACCGCCCGCTCGAGGGCGGCAGTGGCCTCGGGCCGGCCGGCGCCCCGGTACGACGTGGTGGACATGGTGTTGGTCACCACGCTGCGGGCCCGGAAGTGCACCCGGGGGATGTCGTAGACGCCGGCGGCCATGGCTCCGGTCAGCTCGGGGAGGATGGCGCCGTCGCGGGGGTAGGCGCCGGCGTCCTGGAGCACGTCGAGCCGGTAGGCGAGGATCGTGCCGTCCCGGCGGCCGCCGATGGTGACGGTCTGGACCTGAGCCCGACCGTGGCCCATCGCCGCCATGTTCTCGGTACGGCCCTCGGTCCAGCGCACCGGGCGCCGCAACGTCCGGGCCAGCCAGCACACCAGGACGTCCTCCCGGTGCAGGCCGATCTTGGGGCCGAAGCCTCCACCCACGTCGGGGGCCACCAGGTGGACCGTCCCCGCCGGCAGGCCGAGCGCCGTCTCGATCACCGCCCGCGACGCCTGCGGCGTCTGGGTGCTCGACCACACGTGCAGCCGGCCGTCGTCGCCCCAGCCGGCGGCGACCGAGCGGGGCTCGAGTGGGCACGCCGCCACCCGCTGGTTCACCAGGCGCCGGCGGACCACCACCTCGCAGCCGGCGAACAGCTCCTCGGCGTCGCCGCCGACCTCGCCGTCGCCGCCGCCGGCCTCGAAGCGGGCGGCGGTGTTGGTGCCGGCGCCGGCGTGGACCAGCACGCCGTCGCCTGCCGCCTGCTCCACGTCCACCACCGCAGGCAGCGGCTCGTACGCCACCGCCACGCCAGCAGCGGCGTCCGCCGCCGTGGCCCGGTCGCCGGCCACCACCACCGCCACCGGCTCTCCGACGAAGCGCACCAGCCGGCCGGCCAGGTACGGGCGGGCCATGCCCTGGTGGACCCGCTCGTCGACCGGCGGCTCCGGCGGGAGGTCGACCTCGGCGGCGGTGAGCACGGCCACCACGCCGGGCATCGAACGGGCGGCGCCGGCGTCGATGTCGAGGATGCGCCCCGAGGCCACCGGGGAGCGAACGAAGGCCACGTGCGCCGCGCCCTCGAGCTCCGGTGCCCGCACGTCGTCGACGTAGCTCGCCCGGCCGGTGAGGAAGCGCTGGTCCTCGGTGCGCAGCACCCGGCGCCCGAGCAGGGTCACGCCGGAGGACGTTACCGGGCCGGTGCGAGCCAGATTTCAACCGGCGCTGAAGGATGACTTAGGGTCGGCCACCGTGACCGGCGACGACGACCTCGTCGGCGCCGTCAGCGTCGAGGAGTGGCTGGGGGCGCCGGCGCTCAGCTACCCCAACCGCCCCCGCACCGTCGTGGACGTGCTCGACCGCGCCGTGCGCCGGTTCGGGCAGCGCACCTTCCTGACCGCGCCGGAGGGCGAGGTCAGCTTCTCCGACTTCGCCGAGCTGGTGGAGGGCGCGGTGGAACGGCTGGCCGAGGAGGGGGTGGGCCCCGGCGACCGGCTGGCCGTGGTCGGCCACAACGGGCTCGACCTGGCGGTGGCCCTGTTCGCCTGCGCCCGCTCCGGTGCGGTGCTGGTCGGCCTCAGCACCCGGGCCGCCCCCGACCAGTGGGCCTACCTGCTGGAGCACTCGCAGGCGACCCTGGCCCTGGGCCAGCCCGAGTTCGTCCCCGGGCTCGGGGCCGCCGCCGCCACCGCCGGCCTCGCCGCCGACCGGGTGCGCCCGTTCGGCGACCACCTCACCGGCCGGCGCCGCCCCTGGAGCTACACGCCGGCGCAGCGGCCGGACGAGGCCGCGACCTACGCCGTGGTGTACACCAGCGGGACGACGGGTCGGCCCAAGGCCAGCCGGGTGGTGCACCGGGCCAGCGTCCACAGCGGGCTCAGCTTCCTCACCGCCCTCGGGCTCACCGGCGACGACGTCACCGCCGTGGTCTTCGCCCTCACCTACATCAGCGCCATGCACGCCCACCTGCTCCCCATGCTGCTGGTCGGCGGCCGCTGCGTGCTGGTGGCCGACGCCTCGCCGCCCGAGTTGGTCGACATCGTCGTCCGCCAGCGGGTGAGCTGGCTCTACGTGGTACCGGCGCTGTGGCAGCGGCTGCTGCGGGTGCAGGGCTTCTGCTCCCCCGCCCTCGACCACCTGCGCCTGGGCGGCTTCGGCGGATCGCCCATGCCCCTGCCGGCCATCGCCGAGCTGCGCCGGCGGCTGCCCCACCTCTCGCTGCGCGACGTCTACGGGCTGTCGGAGACCCACTCGCCGGCGACCATCCTGCTCGACCACGAGTTCGCCGACCGGCCGGGCTCCGTGGGTCGACCGCTACCGTGCATGGAGGCGCGGGTGGTCGACGACGCCGGCGCCGACCTGCCCCCGGGCGAGGCCGGCGAGCTGCTGCTGCGGGGCTCACTGGTCACCACCGGCTACGACCGCGACCCCGAGGCCACCGCCGCTGCCATCCGGGACGGGTGGTTCCGCACCGGCGACGTGGCCCGCATCGACGCCGACGGCTACGTGTCGATCCTCGACCGGCACAAGGACATGATCAACCGGGGCGGCCACAAGGTGTTCTCGGCCGAGGTCGAACGGGTGCTGCGCGACCACCCCCACGTCGACGACGTCGCCGTGGTGGGCGTGCCCGACCCCGTGGCCGGCGAGGCGGTCGCCGCCTTCGTCGTCCCCACCACGGCCGGTGGCACCGCCGGTCCGGGCGCCGGCGAGCTCCGGCGCTGGGTGCGCGACCGCCTGGCCGACTACGCCGCCCCCCGGTGGGTTCACCTCGTCGACGGGCTGCCCCGCAACGCCACCGGCAAGGTGGTCAAGACCGACCTGCGGCGGCGGGCGGCGGAGCTGGCGTCACGCTGAAGGCGCCGGCGCCGGTGGGCGCCCCGGGACTAGCTGTACCCCACATCTATTGACGGGCTCCGACGGGTGAGGAATCCTCCGGCAGTCGGGGCCGACAGGGCCCCTGGGGGCGAGCAAGGAGCCGGGGGCATGGCAGCAGCAGGGCAGCGACGGCAGCGCGCGAGGCGGGCGTGGGCGGTGCTCGGCGTGGGGTTGGGCCTGCTGGTCGCGACGCCGTCGATCGGGCTCGCCCAGAGCGACGACGAGCCGGTGGTCACCCCGTCGGTCCAGGTGACCGACGACACCAACCCCACCCGCGCCCACAATCAGCCCCAGGTGCTCGTGCACCCGGACGACGACGACATCCTCGCCGTGGCGGAAGCCGAGTTCCTCTCGTCCACGTGCCACGTCCACATCAGCCGTGACGGGGGCCGCACCTGGGCCGAGTCCGCCAACCGCCCCATGCCGCCCCAGTACCCGGCATGCGCCCGGCCGGCCTTCGGTCCGTACCTGGCCGCTGCCTTCGGTGCCGACGGCACGCTCTACGTGGTGGGGGCCGGCTCGGAGACCGGCGGGAACCAGGGCCCGACCGACGCCTTCGTGGCCCGCAGCACCGACCTGGGCGAGACCTGGGAGTTCTCGGTCATCGCCGAGTCGCAAGAGGTCGAGTACGTCACCCGCGACGGCGAGACGATCACCGAGGGCGTGCGCTACGGCTACACCCGCATGGCGGTGCACCCCACCGATCCCAACCTCGTCTACGCCGGCTTCCGGGTGCAGCCGGCCCAGGCGCCTTTCGCCAAGGTGCCGGTGCGCACGGTGGTGGCGGTCTCGACCGACGGGGGCCGGACCTGGAGCGAGCCGGTCGACGTCATGGACGAGACCTTCTCCCGGGACGAGCTCTACGGCTCGGACGTGCCGTCCATGGCCGTCGCCACCGACGGGACGATCTACGCCTTCACCAAGGAGCGCCCGCCGCCGGCACCCCCGCCGCCGACGCCCTCGCCTCCCACGCCGCCACTGCCGCCCCCGCCGGGGCCCGCCCCCCTGTGCCGACCGGCGGGGGCGGCAACCACCACCACCGAGGCTCCGGCCGAGGCCGCCGAGTCAGAAGAATCGGTGTCGCCACCCGTCACCGAGGGCGAGCCCGGGGCGACGACCACCACCACCGAGGCTCCGGAGACCACTACCACCACCACGCAGCCTCCGGCGGCGGGTGAGCCCGGAGCCGGCTCCCGCCTCCTGATGTCGAAGTCCACCGACGGTGGCCAGACCTGGCAGGCGTCGGTGGTCGACGACAGCGGACTGGTGTGCGTGCCGTGCCTGACCACGCCGGAGGCCACCATCGACCCCGAGACCGGTGACCTGTACCTCGTGTTCGAGCAGAGCGACTCCGCCCCGCCGAACGCGCGCGACAACCGCAACATCTGGTTCATGCGCTCCAGCGACGGAGGGGAGACCTGGAGCGAGCGCACCCGCCTCAACGACGACGACGACACGGCCCGCGATCCCGGCTACGACCAGTTCTTCCCGGGCATCGACGTGGCCCCCGACGGGCGCATCGACATCGCCTGGTACGACTTCCGCACCGACGCCGTCTACAACCCGGATGGCACGGGCAAGTCCGACCGCAGCGAGGAGACGTGCTGGGACGTCTTCTTCACCTCCTCGACCGACAGCGGGGCGTCGTGGTCCCGCAACGTTCGGGTGAGCGACCGCACCATGAACCAGAACGAGGGCTACGTCCTGCACCTGAGCTACGACCTGCGTGGCCCCATCGGCGTGGCCTCCACCGACGAGGCGACCTACGTGGGCTGGTCCGACTCACGGTCCGGCCGGGTCGACCTGCCCACCGAGGACGTCTACGTGGCGTCGGTGCTCCACGAGCCGGCCGAGAGCGACACCAGCACGGTGCAACCCGTCTCCATGGCCATGGGCGCCGGGCTCGGCCTGGTGGTGGCGGGCCTCGCCGCCCTGGCCGGCGTGGCGGTGCTCGGCCGGCGGGGTCGAGCGGACGCCGATACGGCGTAAGCGACCAGCCTCCGCCCCATCTGGTCGAGCCGCCGCCGAGCGGCCGGGATGTCCCGCCGCATTCGGGACACCCGCCTCTGGGCAACGGGACACCAGGCCCTGGACACTCCCCTCGACACAAGACACGAGTGGGGTCCGGGGCGACCAGGGCGACGAAACGACTGTGACGCATCCCTTCCGGCGGGGCCACCACGTGACCGAGAGGAAGAAGAAGATGCGCAGTGCACAGAACGACTCGACCAGCACGTCGCGCTCGTGGCGCGGGTGGGTCATCGCGGTGTTGCTCGCCGTGGGCCTGATCGCCACCGGCGCTCCGGCGAACGCACACGGAGGGACCGTTGGCGTCGACCCTTCCACCGTCGACGCCACCGTGGCCCCCGGGAACAGCATCGAGGTGCCCAAGGTGGTGCACACCGCCGAGGTGCCCCCCAGGCCCGACATCGTGTTCCTGGCCGACACGACCGGGAGCATGGGCCCGGCGCTGGCCAACGTGAAGGCCAACCTCAACAACATCATCAACAGCGTCCGCGCCTCCCAGCCCCAAGCCCAGTTCGGCGTGGCCGAGTACCGGGACTTCAACTGCACCGATCCCTTCGCCTCGCGCCTCAACCAGGCGGTGACCGCGGACGACACCGCCGTGGTGGCGGCGGTCAACGCCCTGGCGACGGGCAACGGCTGTGACACGCCAGAGGCACAGGTCAACGCACTGTTCGAGTTGGCCACGGTCCCCGCCGTCGGCTTCCGGACCGACTCCACCCGGATCATCGCCTGGTTCGGTGACGCATCGGGGCACGACCCCAGCGGCGGCCACAGCCTGGCCGACGCCATCGCCGCCCTCCAGGCCGCAGGCATCCGGGTCGTCGCCGTCGATGTCGATACGGCCTCCGGTGACGGCCTCGACGCCACGGGACAGGCCACGGCGGTCACCAGCGCCACCGGTGGGGTCCTCCTCAGCGGTGGCGACGACGTGTCGGCTGCCATCCTGGCCGCCATCAACGCCATCGAGGTCGAGGTCACGCCTCAGCTCGGCACCTGCGACACCGACCTCATGGTGACGTTCGACCCGGTGTCGAGCACGGTCACCAGCGGTGACGACGCCCTCTTCGACGAGACCATCGCCGTGGCGGCAGGCGCCGCCGAGGGATCCACGCTCAACTGCACGGTCAACTGGCTGATCGACGGCAACCAGGTCACCCTGGCCGACGGGGTCACCCCCGACCCGGCGTTCGTGCAGACGATCGCCATCGCCGTCCCCGACGTGACCGCCCCGGTGGCCACGTGCAGCCCCACCACCAACCCCGGCGGGAAGAACGTGCCCAAGGCGGGCACCAACCCTCGCAGCGGCCAGAACCCTGACGGGTTCTACGTCATCGAGGCGACCGACAACCTCGACCCCGACCCCGAGGTCTTCGTGGTCGACACCGGCAGCGGCACGGTCTTCGGGCCCTACGCCTCCGGCACCAAGATCAAGTACACCCAGGACCCCGACGCTGCTCCCAGTGAGGAGCTGATGGGCCCCGGTGGCAACACCGTCCACCTCAAGGGCACCGGTGACGCCGCGGTCCACGCCGTGGACGCCTCCGGCAACGTGTCGGCTCCGGTGAGCTGCCTGGTCCCGGCACCTCCCAAGTAGCACCCCCGATCCCCCAACGAGGAAGCCCCGGGCCGTCATGGCCCGGGGCCTTCTCGCGGTCAGAAGCTCCCGACGAATCGGGACAATTGTCCCTGTACGACGGGA
>JAHWJR010000025.1:10924-16066 GCA_019348335.1 Actinomycetota bacterium | reverse complement strand
GGGACAGCGGTGGCGGCGCCCCGCAGGGCGCCGCCACCGGGAGCGGCCGGTGGCGGGTACCGGTCGGCTCCGCAGGCACCAGGTGCTCGACCTGGTCCCTGTCCCTGCAATGGTTGTCGGCGCACACACACCGCGACTTGAGCGCGAATGTGCGGAGATCTCAGAACGAGAACGCCGACGGGCAGAAGTCGGCCAGGAGGCACTGGTCGCAGCGGGGCCGGCGGGCGACACACACCGCCCTGCCATGGAGGATGAGGCGCAGGCTCAGCGCGCCCCGCTCCCGGGCCGGCACCATGGCGCTCAGGTCGTGCTCGACCTTGTCGGGGTCGACGTCTTCGGTCAGGCCCAGGCGACGGGCGAGCCGGCCCACGTGGGTGTCGACGGCCAGGCCGGGCAGGCCGGCACCGACACTGCGGATGACGTTGGCCGTCTTGCGCCCGACGCCGGGCAGGGCGGTCAGCTCCGCCATCGACAGGGGCACCTCGCCGCCGTGGCGCTCGACCAGCGCCGAGGCCATGCCCAGCAGGCTCTTGGTCTTCTGCCGGAAGAACCCGGTGGGGTGGATCAACTTCTCCACCTCGGCGGGGTCGGCGGCGGCCAGGTCGGCGGGCGTTGGATAGCGGGCGAACAGCGCCGGGGTGACCTGGTTGACCCGTTGGTCGGTCGTCTGCGCCGAGAGGATGGTGGCAACCAGGAGCTGGAACCGGTCGTCGTGGCGCAGGGCGCACAGCTCACGGGCAGTGCCGGGGTACTCGACCGACAGCCGGCGCAGCGTCTCACGGGCCCGTCCGCCGGGACTGCGGGGTCGTCCAGCCACGAGGACCGAGGTTAGGCGGGCGCGCCCCTCTAACCTCCGAGGCTTGCGGCACCTGGAGATCAAGGGACAGCTCGACGAGGGGGATGTCGCCGCCGTGCAGGAGCTGCTCGAGCTGGCCGAGCGCGCCGACGGCCACCGTCCCGTCGACGAGCACCGATGGCTGGACATGGCGTCGGGCGGACGGCAGAGCTTCGCCGGCCTCGTCGCCTGGGAACCCGGTCACGGCCACCCCGTGGGCTACACCCAGGTGAGCCGGGGTTCCCGGAGCTGGGCCCTCGACCTGGTCATCGACCCCCACCACCGCCACGATGCTTTGGCCATCGGGCCCGAGATGCTGCGCGCCGCCCTCGAGGTCATCCGGGACGAGGGCGGAGGCCACGTCCACCTCTGGGTGTACCGCCCCACCGACACCTCCGACGCGATCGCCTCCGAGGCTGGTCTGGCCCGCGGCCGCGACCTGCTCCAGCTGCGCCGGAGCCTGCCCGTGACCGGGACCGCCGGCACCCGGATCGCCTTGCGGGCCTTCCGCGTGGGCGAGGACGAGCAGCAGTGGCTGGAGGTCAACAACCGGGCCTTCCGGCATCATCCCGAGCAGGGCGGCTGGGACCTCGAGACCATCGTGGCCCACGAGCACGAGCCGTGGTTCGATCCCGAGGGGTTCCTGCTGCACGAACAGGACGGGCGGCTGGCCGGGTTCTGCTGGACCAAGGTCCACAGCGACCACGAACCCCGGTTGGGAGAGGTCTACGTCGTCGCCGTCGACCCCGACTTCCAGGGGCAGGGGCTGGGGCGGGACCTGGTGCTGGCCGGGCTCGAATGGCTCCACCGGGAGCGGGGCCTGCGCCACGGCATGCTCTACGTCGACGCCGCCAACCGCCGCGCCGTCGCCCTCTACGAGGACCTGGGCTTCGTCGTCGACCACGTCGACCGCGCCTACGTGGGCGACGTGGACTCCGGAGACGCCGGAGACGCCCGGACCTAGACCCCGTTCAGGCCCACCGCCGAGCCGATGGCATAGGTCAGGGCCGCCGGCACCAGGGTGAACAGCACCTGGCGGGCGACGGTGCGGGGCAGGGGGCGGTCGGTGAAGCGGCTGATGGCGGCGCCCACGGCGACGGCGGCCACGATCGCCCCGACGAGCGAGGCCAGCAGCGCCGGCGTCCCCGACGCCACGAACCACGGCACCAGCGGCACCAGCGCTCCGAGGGAGAAGGCGACGAACGACGAGGCGGCGGCGGCAATGGGCGAACCGAGCTGTTCGGGATCGAGACCCAGTTCCTCCCGGGCATGGGTCTCCAACGCCACCTCGGGGTCGCTCATGACCACTTCGGCCACGTCACGGGCCTGCTGCGGCTCCATCCCCCGCGACTCGTAGAGGGCGACGAGCTCGGCGGTCTCCTGCTCGGGATTGCGCCGGAGCTCGCGCCGCTCGAGCTCGAGCTCCCGCTCCAGCAGCTCGGACTGCACCTTCATGGAGTTGTACTCGCCGGCAGCCATGGAGATGGCGCCGGCGACGAGGCCGGCCAGCCCGGCCAGGCGCACCACCGCCGGGCCGGGGCCGGCACCGGCCACGCCGAGGATCAGGCCGACGTTGGACACCAGCCCGTCGCTCACGCCGAACACCGCAGCCCGTGCCGCGCCGCCCTGGACGTCGCGATGGTGGTGCTCGTCGAGGGCCGCCGCCGGCGCAGGGTGGGTCCGCTCCGGCGTGTCCTCGGGGCCCAGGCGGGACTCGGCCATGGCGCCCACGCTACCTGCGGCCGGCCCCGTGCCCGGGGAGGGCGTCGCCGCCCGCGCTCCCTTCTAGGGTGATCCCATGGCCACCCGCTACGACGCCGGCGTCGACCACCTCGCCGCCCTCCTGGCCGGTGAGCCGTCCTACCGGGTGCGCCAGGCCTGGGACGGCCTGTACCGCCGGCTGCTCGACCCCGCCGACATGACCGACCTCCCTCTCGCCCTGCGCCAGGAGCTGGACGAGCGTCTCCCGCTGGCGCTGACTCCCGCCGTCGAGTCGGTGAGCGACGGTGGCGACACGGTCAAGTGGCTGTGGAACCTCGACGACGGGGCCTCGGTCGAGACCGTGCTGATGCACGCTCCCGGGCGTTCGACAGTGTGCGTGTCGTCGCAGGCGGGCTGCGCCATGGGATGTGGCTTCTGCGCCACCGGGCAGGCGGGCTTCGGGCGCAATCTGGCGACCGGCGAGATCGTGGAGCAGGTGGTGCGGGCGGCCCGGCGCGCCCGTCCCCGCCGGCTGTCCAACGTGGTGTTCATGGGGATGGGCGAGCCGCTGGCCAACTACGACCGGGTGTGGGCGGCCGTGCGCCGGCTGCACGACGACCTCGGCCTGTCCGCCCGGCACCTGACCATCTCCACCGTGGGGATCATCCCCGGGATCGAGCGGCTGGCCGGTGAGGAGCTGCCGGTGAACCTGGCGGTGTCGCTGCACGCCGCCAACGACGACCTGCGCAACGAGCTCGTCCCCATCAACCGGCGCTATCCCCTGGAGGCGTTGGTGGCCGCCTGCCGGCGCTACCTGGCGGCAACTGGCCGGCGCCTGTCGTTCGAGTGGGCGCTGATCGACGCCACCAACGACCGGCCGTCCGACGCCGCCGAGCTGGCCGCGCTGGCCCGCCCGCTGCGGGCCCACGTCAACCTCATCCCCCTCAACCCCACGCCCGGCTACGCCACGCCGGGAACGCCGCCGGCGGGTGTCCGGGCCTTCCGTGACCGCCTCCGCGACCTGGGCGTCAACGTCACCGTGCGCCAGAACCGGGGCACGGCCATCGACGCCGCCTGCGGGCAGCTCCGGGCCACCCAGTCCGCCCCGCCTCAGCGGGCTCGCACGGTGAGGGTCTCCCCCACCCGGACCGAGTCGACCAGCACCTCGCCGGCGCCGACCACCCCGCCCGGCCACACCACCGAGCGCACCAACCTGCCCTCGACCACCGCTCCCGGGCCCACCACCGGCTCGCCGCCGGACACCGCCAGGTTGGCGTCGAGGTAGTCGGCGGGCGTCCCGCAGTCGACGAACGCCACGTCGCGAGCCACCACCTCGAGGCTCCCTGCCGCCTGGTGGTGCCGCCAGCACACCTCGTAGAGCCCCGACGGCTCGACGGGCAGTGATCGCACCACCGACCACGGCAGCACCGAGCCCAGCACCCGGCTGGCCGGCCCCAGTTCCTCGCCCGGCCGGCCGGCGACCAGGACCCGCACCCGCTGCCCGTCCCAGCCCTCGACCATGGCCCCCAGGTCGGCGCGGTGCCAGGCATCGGCGTTGACGACCAGCACCGGACGCCCGTCGAGCCAGCCGCGCAGGTTGGCCACCGCCCCCGCCGTGCCCAGGGCGACCGGCTCCTCCACCGAGAGGTGGACCCGACCGGCCAGATGGGCCTCGAGTTGGTCACGACCGTGGTGGACGTTCACCGCCACCGCGCCGGCGCCGGCGCCGACCACGGGCGCCACCCGGTCGATGGCGAGGTCGACCAGGGGGACGTTGCCCACCGGGCACAGCGCCTTGGGGCGGATCTCGGTCAGTGGGCGCAGCCGGCGGCCGGCACCGGCGGCCAGGACGAGGGCTGCCAGACTGTCAGCCATGGAGACCCGCCGCTGGACGAACCCGTCCCATCCCCAGACGCTGCAGATCGCCGTGTTCCTCCTCTACCTCAACGCCGTGTTCGGGTTGCTCTTCGGGCAACCCCTCCGCCTGTTCGGGCTGCTCCTCGGCCTGGTCGTCGTGGTCGCCTACGCCGCCGGCGGGTTCGGAGTGGCCAACGACCAGAACTGGGGCTACGGCGTCGCCGTCGCCGTGGCCGTCATCGTGGTGGCCGCCTCCCTGGCCCGGTTCAGCCTGAACTTCGGCCTCCTTCTCGACCTCATGTTCGACGTGGTCCTGCTGGCGCTGCTGCTGCACCCCCAGAGCCGCGACTACCAACGCATCTGGTTCAGCTGAGCGCCCCGGGGGCGCTTCCCCACTGGTGAGCGTCATCGCTCGTACGGGGGCGCCAGGGGCTCGTCGTGGCGGGCCGCCGCCTCCAGCTCCTCCGGGAGCGGCCACGGGTTGGGCAGGCACCCGTGCAGCTCCGTGCTCTGCTGGGCCATGACCGGCGCCGGCTGCCCCGGTGCCGGGCACTGCGGGTCGGGCGGGTGGTGCCGTCCCAGCAGGTGCCCCACCTCATGGTTCACCAGCATCCGCCGGTAGTCGGCGAGGTCCCCCGTCCACCGGTCGGTCGCCGTGCGCCAGCGGTCGGCGTTCATGGCCACCACCGGCCCGTTCTGGCACGAGAACCGGCCGCCGGTGCGGTAGGGAAGGCACAGGGCGTCGACCT
>JAHWJR010000025.1:7509-10824 GCA_019348335.1 Actinomycetota bacterium | reverse complement strand
CTCCCGGTCGCACCCCGTCAGTGTGCCGGTACGGGCCAGACTCGGGCCATGGCTGAGCTGGTGCGCGACGCCATCGAGGTGGTGATCGTGATCGCCGTCGGCGGGCTCCTGGCGGCGGTCGTCGGACGGCTGCGCCGGGGCCAGGTGCGGGTCTACCGCTGCGCCCATTGCCGGCGCCCGACGTCGCGTGCCTATCCCCGGTGCCGGCACTGCGACCTCGAGCAGCCCGACGCCGTCTGAGCACCGACCGCCGGAAGCGCCGTCCACGGTTCTCGGCGGTGGTTGAGGGGTAGGGCGGCGCGCACCCCCCTGAAGCAACGAAGGAGAGAACGCCGTGGAGAACGCACTTGTCGCCGTCGATCTGGCCCAAGGCGTGGAGGACGCGTTCCGCAGCGTCACCGTCTTCGTCCCCAAGCTGCTCGGCTTCCTCGCCATCCTGATCATCGGCTACTTCGTGGCCAAGACCATCGGTCGCATCGCCAACGCCGCCCTCGAGCGGGTCGGCTTCGACAAGGCGGTCGAGCGTGGCGGGATCAAGAAGGCGCTGTCACGTTCGGACTACGACGCCAGCGACATCCTGGGCAAGGTCATCTTCTACGCCCTGTTCCTGCTGGTGCTCCAGCTGGCGTTCGGCGTGTTCGGCCCCAATCCGGTGAGCGAGCTGCTCAACGGCGTCATCGCCTACCTGCCCAAGGTCATCGCCGCCATCATCATCATCGTGGTGGCCGCCGCCATCGGCGCCGCCGCCAAGGGCCTCATCGAGAACACCCTCGGCGGACTCAGCTACGGCCGCCCGCTGGCCGCCACCGCGTCGGTGGCCATCCTCGCCGTGGGCGTCTTCGCCGCCCTGAGCCAGCTCCAGATCGCTCCCGAGATCGTCACCGGCCTGTTCTACGCCCTGCTGGCCATCGTCGCCGGGTCGGCCATCATCGCCATCGGTGGTGGTGGGATCCAGCCCATGCGCAGCCGTTGGGAGCAGGCCCTGAACCGGATCGAGGAGGAGGCGCCGCAGGCCCGGGAGCACATGCGCTCCCAGCGTCAACAGGACGACCAGAGGCGCCAGCAGAACGGTCACGAGGCGGCGCAGACCGAGCAGCAGCCACTGCCTGCCCAGCAGCCACCGCAGGCGCAGGAGACCGACGAGGTGGAGTACCTGGAGCTCGAAGAGGCCCCCCCGCCGATCGTGCCGCCCTCCCCCGCCGCCGCGCCGGCCGGACGCCGGAGCGGCCCGCCCCGGCGGGCGCCGCTGCGCCCCCGCGGTGAGCGCCCGTCCGAGCGCCGGTAGCGCCCCCCGTCCGGCGCCATCCCGTGCCCGGGCCTCGCGGCCCGGGCACGATCGCGTCCGCGCCAGGATGCGGACGCAAGGCCCGGGAGGCACCGGCCTCCTAGAGTGAGCCGGTGGAGCTGCCCACCGGAGCGGAAAAGGTCGTGGCCGTCCGGCGCATGTTCGACGCCATCGCCCCCCGCTACGACCTGGTGAACCGCATCATGACCGGGCGCCTCGACACCCGGTGGCGCCGGCGGGCGGTCGATGCGCTGGCCCTGCCGGCGGGCTCGAGGGTGCTCGACCTGGCCGCGGGCACCGGGGACTTCTGCCGCCTGCTGGCACGGGGCCGCCACCGTCCCGTCGGCGTGGACTTCTCGGCCGGCATGCTCGCCGCCGCCCGCACCGCCGCTCCCCTGGTCCAGGCCGACATCCTGCGCCTGCCGGTGGCCGACGGGCGCGCCGACGGGGCCACCTGCGGGTTCGCCCTGCGCAACCTCGTCGACCTCGACGCCTTCTTCGCCGAGCTGGCCCGCGTGGTGCGCCCCGGAGGCCGCATCGCCCTGCTGGAGGTGGCCACTCCCCCCAACCCGCTGCTGCGGTGGGGCCACGCCGTGTACTTCGGGCGCGTGGTGCCCGTGCTCGGGGGCCTGCTGTCCGACCCCGCCGCGTACCGCTACCTGCCCCGCTCGGTCGCCTACCTGCCCGAGCCACCCCGCCTGCTGGCCATGCTGGCCTGCGCCGGCTTCGCCGACGCCGAGCGGCACCTGCTGAGCGGCGGCATCAGCCAGCTGCTGCTCGCCACGCGGGACGGCGGGTGAGCGCTCCGCCCCGAGCCCCCGTCCCTGCCGGAGCACTGGTCGCCTCCACCACCCGGGCCCGAGGTGACCTCGACCTGCTCGACGTGGCCGGGCCCGACGGGATGATCTTCGCCGCCGACGGGAGCGGCATGGCGGGCACCGGTCTCGCCATCCGGGTGCCGCTGCCGGTCGGCCCCGGCCGCCTGGAGGCGGCCGCCGGCGAGGTCGAACGGGCGCTGGGCGCCATCGAGCGCCGCGACGAGGTGGGCCTGCCCGGGTGCGGGCCGGTGGCCTTCGCCGCCCTGCCGTTCTCCGACGACGCGCCGGCCTCGGTGGTGATCCCCTCGCTCATCGTCGGTCGAGCGGCCGACGGGACGGCGTGGACCACCACGGTGGCGGCCGAGGACGCTCCTGCGCCCACCGTGGCCGCTTCCCACCCCGCCGCCGAGCCCCCAGGGCCAGCAGCCTACGAGGTGCGCGCCAGCCGCCCGGCCGAGGAGTGGTGCGACGCCGTGGCCCAGGCGGTCGAGGCGGTTCGGCGCGGAGAGGTCGACAAGGTGGTGCTCGCCCGTGAGGTCGTGGTGGAGGCGGATGCGCCGCTGTCGGCCGGGGCCGTCCTCCGCCGCCTGGCGGCGGCCTATCCCTCGGCCATGATCTACGGGGTCGAGGGCCTGGTCGGCGCCAGCCCGGAGCTGTTGGTGTCCCGCTCCGGCGACGTGGTGCGCTCGCATCCCATGGCGGGCACCACGCTGCGCAGCGGCGACCCGGCGGTCGACGCCCGGCTGGCCGCCTCGCTGCTGTCGTCGGCCAAGGACCGGGCCGAGCACCAGATCACCATCGACATGGTGCTCGACGCCGTCCTGCCCTTCTGCTCCTACGTCGACTCCGAACCGGAGCCGGGCATCGTGGCCTCGGCCAACGTCCAGCACCTGGCCAGCCTGGTCGAAGGGCGGCTGTCGTCACCGCCGGCCTCGGTCCTCGACCTGGTGGCCGCCCTCCACCCGACCCCTGCGGTGTGCGGTTGGCCGGTGGCCCCGGCCCAGGAGCTGATCCGGCGACTCGAGCACCTCGACCGCGGGCGCTACACCGGCGCCGTCGGCTGGGTCGACGCCGCCGGCAACGGTCGCTTCGCCGTGGCCATCCGGGGAGCCGAGCTCGACGGCAACCGGGCCCGCCTCTTCGCCGGCACCGGCATCGTGGCCGACTCCGACCCCGTCACCGAGCTGGCCGAGACCCGGGCCAAGCTCCAGG
>JAHWJR010000025.1:5066-7409 GCA_019348335.1 Actinomycetota bacterium | reverse complement strand
CGGCGCTCACACCAGGCGGTCGACGGCGGCGGCCACCTCGGCGTGGATCTCGTCGTGGACGGCGACGTTGGCCGGGCGCTCGGTGGTGGCCACCACCACCTGCGGGCCGCCCGCTCGCAGCGCCACCTCGAGGTCGTCGAGGTCGTCGACGGCCCGGGCGGCGACGCCGTGGGCGGCGGCCAGCTCGACGGCGTCGACCTCGTGGGGGGTACCGAACAGCAACTCGAAGCGCTCGCCCGCCAGGGCCCGGGCCTGGGGCAGGAACGAGAAGATCCCACCCCCCCGGTTGTCGACCACCACCACGGTGAGATCGACGCCACGTCCGGCCAGTCCGAGGAGGGCGTTGGCGTCGTGGAGGAAGGCCACGTCGCCCACCAGGGCGGTGGCCGGCGCCGGAGTCGTCAACGCCACACCCACCGCGGTGGAGGTCACCCCGTCGATGCCGTTGGCGCCCCGGTTGGACAGGGTCCGCAACCCGGTGCGGGGCGCGGCGTACCACTCCAGGTCCCGCACCGGCATCGACGACGACACGACCAGCGTGGCGCCGGCCGGGAGGGTGGCGGCCAGGCGGCGGGCCACCCCGGGCTCGGTGACCTCACGGTGGCGGGCGAGCACGTGGTCCATGGCCGCCTGCGCCGCCGCCTCGGCGGCGTTCCACGACCCCGCCCACCCCTCCGCTGCCCGTGAGCGGGCCAGGCGCCGGGCCAGGGCCGAGCACCACGCCCCCGGGTCGCCGGCGACCACGGCGGCGGCGGTGCGGTCGGGGTCGAACCACTCGCCGTGCCGCTCGATCAGCACCTGGCGGGCCGCCGAGCCGGCCAGCCACTCCGACAGCACCCGCGACGCCGGCGGCCGCCCCAGGCGCAGCACCACCTCGGGGCGGCGGCCCTCGGCGAAGGGGCGGTGGCGCAGCAGGGCGTCGAAGGCAGCCACGGTGGCCGGCGCGGGGACCCGGCAGGCCGAGGTGGGGTCGGCCAGCACCGGCCAGCCGGTGGCGGCGGCCAGGGCGTGCACCTCGCCGGGCCCGCCGCTGCCGGCGCCGGCGACGATCACGCCCCGCTCGCCGGCCAGCAACCCGGTGATCTCGTCGAGGCCGGCGTCGTCCGGTCCCGCCACCGAGCGCACGGTCCGGTGCCACGGTCGCCCGTCCGGCCGTCCCGGCGGCAAGGGGCCGGGCTCACCCACCAGCGGCTCCCGGAAGACCAGGTCAAGGTGGACCGGCCCCGGTGGCGCCCCGGTGGCCTCGGCCACCGCTCGGGCAGCGAGTGAGCGCCACGTGGACGCGGCGGCGCCGGCCGGGTCGACGGGGCAGAACCAGCGCACCGCCCGCCCGTAGAGGTGGACCTGGTCGACGGTCTGGGGGGCGCCGACGCCCTGGAGCTCGGGCGGCCGATCGGCGGTGCAGACCACCAGGGGCACACCCGATTGCGACGCCTCCACCACCGCCGGGTGCAGCTCGACCGAGGCCGTCCCGCTGGTGGTGAGCACCACCGCCGGCACGCCGGTGGCCTTGCCGATGCCGAGGGCCAAGAAGCCGGCGACCCGCTCGTCGTGGTGCACGTGGAGGCGGAGGCGGTCGTCGGCGGCCAGAGCCACGGCCAGGGGGGTGGAGCGGGAGCCGGGCGAGACCACGGCGTGGCGCAGCCCGGCGCGCACCCACTCGTCGGCCAGGGTGGCGGCGAAGGTGGCCTGGGCGGTGGCGCTCACGTCGCCGCCTTCCTGCCGGGACCCGGCAGGATACGGCCGTGCTGTGGAGCGAGCGACGGGGACAGGGCCCACGCATGACCCTGGTCCACGGCTTCACCCAGACCCGGCGGTGCTGGGGCCCCGTGGCCGACGACCTGGCGGCCGACCACGAGGTCGTCGCCGTCGACGCTCCCGGCCACGGCCGCTCGGCGCAGGTCCGGGCCGGCCTGTGGGAGGGCGCCCGGCTCCTCGCCGGCGCCGGCGGCGACGCCACGTACCTCGGCTACTCCATGGGGGGACGCCTGTGCCTGCACCTCGCCCTGGCCGCTCCCGAGCGGGTGCGGGCCCTGGTCGTGGTGGGCGCCACCGCCGGCATCGACGACCCGGCGCAACGGGCGGCCCGCCGGGCCGAGGACGAGGAACGGGCCCGCCGGCTGGAGGCCGAAGGGCTGGAGCCGTTCCTCGAGCGCTGGCTGGCCCAGCCCCTGTTCGCCGGGCTGGCGGAGGAGGTGCAGTGCCGGGAGGAGCGCCGGGAGAACACCGTCGCCGGCCTGGCCGCCAGCCTCCGCCTGGCCGGCGCCGGCGCCCAGGAGCCGCTGTGGCACCGCCTGGAGGAGCTGGCCATGCCCGTGCTGGTGATCGCCGGGGAGCACGACC
>JAHWJR010000025.1:0-4966 GCA_019348335.1 Actinomycetota bacterium | reverse complement strand
CCAGCCCGGCCGCCAGCAGGGCGCCGAAGACCAGCTGGAGCCGGCCGGTGGCGACGAGCGCCGGGACCAGCGCCGGCCCCGTGGCCTGGTCCACCACGACCTGGCGCACCGGGGGAAGGGCCAACGGGACGGCCAGCACGGCCAGGGCGGCGCCCGGGCGGGCCGGCACCAGCAGGGCGGCGGTGACGAGGGCGCCCACCACCAGGCCGGCGTACAGCTGGCGGGTGCGGTGCTCACCCACCCGCACCGCCAGCGTCCGCTTGCCCGAGGCGGCGTCGGTGGGGATGTCCCGGAGGTTGTTCACCACCAGCAGGGCGGTGGCCAGCAACCCGACGGGCACGGACGCCACCAGGGCCAGGCCACTCACCTGCTCGATCTGCACGTAGGCCGATCCCACGGTGGCGACCACCCCGAAGAACACGAACACGAACACCTCGCCCAGGCCGGCGTAGCCGTAGGGCCGCGGGCCACCGGTGTAGAGGTAACCGGCGGCGAAGCTGGCCGCTCCCACCACCAGCAGCTCCGGTCCCACCGCCACGGCCAGGGCCAGGCCGGCGCCGGCGGCCACCAGCGCCGAGGCCAGGGCCGCCCGCTTGACCTGTCCGGTGGTGGCCAGCCCCGAAGCCACCAGCCGCACCGGCCCCACCCGCCGGTCGTCGGCGCCCCGCTCGCCGTCGGTGTAGTCGTTGACGTAGTTGGTGGCCACCTGGATGGCCAGGGCCACCACCAGGGCGGCGCCGGCCCGCCACCAGTGAAGGCCGCCGTCGACCGCGCCTACCGCCGTCGCCGTGCCCACCAGCACCGGGACCACGGCGGCGGGAAGCGTGCGGGGCCGGGCGCCCTGCACCCACCGGTTCACCCGACCGGCTCGGCGGCCACGGGGGCCCCGGCGGGCGGCGCCCCGGCGCGCCTCACGGGCGGCGGGGGAACCGGGAGAAGTCGACCGGGCGCTTCTCCACGAACGCGTCCCGGCCCTCCTGGGCCTCCTCGCTCATGTAGAAGAGCAGGGTGGCGTCGCCGGCAAGCTGCTGGATGCCGGCCAAGCCGTCGTCGGCGGCGTTCATCGAGGCCTTCAGCAGGCGCAGGGCCAGCGGCGACAGGGCCAGCATCTCCCGGCACCAGGCCACCGTCTCCTCCTCGAGGCGGTCGAGGGGGACCACCGTGTTGACCAGCCCCATGTCCAGCGCCTGCTGGGCGTCGTACTGGCGGCACAGGAACCAGATCTCCCTCGCCTTCTTCTGCCCCACCACCCGGGCCAGCAGGCCGGAGCCGTAGCCGCCGTCGAAGGAGCCGACCTTGGGGCCGGTCTGGCCGAAGCGGGCGTTGTCGGCGGCGATGGTGAGGTCGCACACCACGTGCAGCACGTGCCCGCCCCCGATGGCGTAGCCGGCGACCATGGCCACCACCGGCTTGGGGCAGCGGCGGATCTGGACCTGCAGGTCGAGCACGTTGAGCCGGCCGATGCCCTGTCGGGCCACCTCGTCGTCGCCCATGTAGCCGTCGTCGCCCCGGGACTTCTGGTCACCGCCCGAGCAGAAGGCGTCGGGGCCGGTGCCGGTGAGGATGACCACGCCCACCTCGGGGTCGTCCTGGGCCAGGCGGAAGGCCCGGGACAGCTCACCCACGGTCTGGGGCCGGAAGGCGTTGCGGACCTCGGGGCGGTCGATGGTGATCTTGGCCATGCCCTCGGCCGTCTCGTACACGATGTCGCGCCACTCGCCCGAGGGGCGCCAGTCGGGAAGGGCGGAGGCCATGGTTCGGACGGTAACCCCTCGCCTCTGGCGTCAACCACTCGTCGGCGCCGGGCGGCCCACGCCGGCGCCGCGAGGCTCGGTACCCTCCTCCGCGGTGCCCCGACTCGTCGCCGTCGTCGCCGAGGGCCGGGCCGGCTTCGTCGAGGCCCTCCGGCGGGCATGGGACGCCGGCGACGCCGTGGCCCCGGTCGACCCCCGGCTCCCGCCGCCGGCGGCCGAGGCCCTGCTCGACGCCCTGGCCCCGTCGGTGGTGGTGGGCCCCGACGGCGTGGCCTCCCCCCGCCGGGGCGGCCGTCCCGTCGACGAGGGCGACGCCTTGGTGGTCGCCACCAGCGGGACCACCGGAGCGCCGAGGGGCGTGGTCCTCACCGCCCAGGCGGTACGGGCGGCGGCGTCGGCCACCAGCGCCGCCCTCGCCGTCGACCCCCAGCGCGACCGGTGGCTGGCCTGCCTGCCCCTGGCCCACGTCGGCGGGCTGTCGGTGGTCACCCGGGCCCTGCTCACCGGCACGCCACTGGCCGTGCTGCCCCGGGCCGACCCCGCCGCCGTCTCCGCCGAGGCCCGCAGCGGCGCCACCCTGATCTCCCTCGTGCCCACCCTGCTGGGCCGGGTCGACGTCTCGATGTTCCGGCGCGTGCTCCTCGGTGGGGCGGCGCCGCCGGCGGAGCGCCCGGCCAACGTGGTGGCGACCTACGGGATGACCGAGACCGGCGGCGGCGTGGTCTACGACGGCCGACCACTGGCCGGTGTCGAGGTGCGAATGGTCGGCGGAGAGCTGCACGTGCGGGGCCCGATGCTGCTGCGCTGCTACCGCGACGGCACCGACCCCAAGGACGCCGACGGCTGGCTGGCCACCGGTGACGGAGGCGAGGTGGGCGCCGGCGGCGAGGTCCGCGTGGCTGGCCGCCTGGCCGACGTGGTGGTGACGGGGGGCGAGAAGGTGTGGCCGGCGCCGGTCGAGGCCACCCTGGCCGGCCACGAGGGCGTGGCCGAGGTGGCCGTGGCCGGCCGGCCCGACCCGGAGTGGGGCCAGCGGGTGGTGGCCTTCGTCGTGCCCGCCCGCCCCGGCGCCCCGCCCAGCCTGGAGTCCCTCCGGGCGTGGGTGAAGCAGCGACTGCCCGCCTACGCCGCCCCCCGGGAGCTGGTGGTGGTCGAGGCCCTGCCCCGGACCGCCCTGGGAAAGCTCCGCCGGACCGAGCTGTCCGCCTCCGCACGTCCGGGCACGACGCTGGGTAGCGTCGACGGGTGAACCGCCTCGCCGATTCCACCAGCCCGTACCTGCGCCAGCACCGGGAGAACCCGGTCGACTGGTACCCCTGGGGGGAGGAGGCGTTCGCCGAGGCCCGCCGCCGCGACGTGCCGGTGCTGCTCTCGGTGGGCTACTCCGCCTGCCACTGGTGCCACGTCATGGCCCACGAGTCGTTCGAGGACCCGGAGACCGCCGAGGTCGTCAACCAGCTGTTCGTCAACGTGAAGGTCGACCGCGAGGAGCGCCCCGACGTCGACGCCGTCTACATGGACGCCGTCCAGGCCATGACCGGACACGGCGGCTGGCCCATGACGGTGTTCCTGACCCCCGACGGTCGCCCGTTCTTCGGCGGCACCTACTTCCCCAAGGAGACCCGGGCGGGGATGCCCGGGTTCGTCACGCTGTGCCAGGCGGTGGACGACGCCTGGCGCACCCGGAGGGACGAGATCGACGAGCAGGCCGGCCGCCTGACCGAGGCGTTGCGCCAGTCGGCCCTGCTCGCCGGCAAGGGACCACTCCCCGGCGCCGAGGTCCTCGATGCGGCGGCCGACGCCCTGCGGGCCCAGTTCGACGGTGAGTGGGGTGGTTTCGGCCGGGCACCCAAGTTCCCCCAGACCATGGCCCACGAGCTGCTCCTGCGGGTGCACCACCGCAAGGCGGACGACGCCGAGCTCGACGTGGTGACCACGTCGCTCGACGCCATGGCCTCGGGCGGCATCTACGACCACGTGGGCGGCGCCTTCGCCCGCTACTCCGTCGACACCTTCTGGATGGTCCCCCACTTCGAGAAGATGCTCTACGACCAGGCCCTGCTCGCCCGGGTCTACCTCCACGCCTGGCAGGTCACCGGCGAGCAGCGGTACCGCCAGGTGCTCGACGAGACCGTCGGCTACGTGCTGCGGGACCTGCGCGCCCCGGGGGGAGGGTGCTACTCGGCCGAGGACGCCGACTCCGAGGGCGAGGAGGGGAAGTTCTACGTCTGGCGCCCGGAGGAGATCCGCCAGATCTGTGGCGACGACGCCGAGGCCGCCATCGAGTGGTACGGCGTCACCGCCGGCGGCAACTTCGAGGGCGCCAACATCCTGCACCGCCCGGTGCGGGGCGACCTCGTCCGCCCGCCGGCGGTCGAGCGGGCCCGCCGGGCGCTGTTCGAGGCGAGGGAGCACCGGGTGCGCCCGGGCCTCGACGACAAGGTGCTGGCCGAGTGGAACGGGCTGTTCCTGGCCACCCTGGCCGAGGCGGCGGCCGCCACCGGCGACGCCGACTGGCGGACAGCGGCGTCGACGCTGGGCGAGTTCCTCCTGGCCCACCTGCGGCGGGACGACGGACGGTGGCTGCGCTCGTGGCACCCCGACCTCGACCACCGGCCCGCCGACGAGGTCGGCTCCCGGCCGCTGGCCTACGCCGCCGACCACGCCGCCCTGATCGACGGCTTCACCCGGCTGGCCGAGTGCACCGGCGAGGCCCGCTGGATCGGCGAGGCCCGAGCCACCGCCGACGCCCTGCTCGACCGGTTCTGGGACGACGAGCAAGGCGGGGTGTTCACCACCGGCGACGACGCCGAGCCGCTCGTCGCCCGCCAGAAGGACGTGCTCGACGGCGCCTCCCCTTCGGCCAACGGCTCCGCCGCCCAGGCCCTGGCCCGCCTCGCCGCGCTCACCGGCGAGGCCCGCTACCAGGAAGCCGCCGAGGACATCGTCCGCCTCCTGGCCCAGCCGGCCACCGCCCATCCCACCGCCTTCACCCATCTGCTCGGCGCTGTCGACCTGCTGGTCGGCCCCGTGGCCGAGGTGGCGGTGGTGGGCGAGCGCCCCGACCTGGTCGGCGCCGTGCAACGCCGGTTCCTCCCCCGCACGGTGCTGGCGTGGGGCGAGCCCTACCCGTCCCCCCTGTGGGAGGGCCGCACCGAGGGCCGGGCCTACGTGTGCGAGCGCTTCGCCTGCAAGGAGCCGGTCGACTCGGT
>JAHWJR010000024.1:11171-16066 GCA_019348335.1 Actinomycetota bacterium | reverse complement strand
GCCATTGGTCGGGAAGGCGGGATTCGAACCCGCGACCTCAGCGTCCCGAACGCTGCGCGCTAACCAAGCTGCGCTACTTCCCGGCGGGGCGAGCCTACCGGAGCGGGAGGGCGGCGGCGCTGGAGGCGGGGGTGTCGGTGGGGTCGAAGTAGGTGCCGCCGGCGAGGATGGCCTGCACCGCCCGGCGCAGCCGGAGCGGATCGAGGGGCTTGATGAGCCATCCCTCGACCGCCGAACGCCTGGCCAGGAACACGTCGGCCCGCCGGTCGAGGAGCACGAGCACGGGGACGTGGTCGAGGCGCCCACCGCCCTCTTCGAGGCGGAGGTTGAGCGACACCGCCATGGCGCCCATGTTGCCGATCTGGAGGTCGAGCACGGCCAGGTCGGGCAACCGCTCCTGGACCGCCGGCATGACGTCGAGCCCGTTGACGACGCTGCGCACCGAGGTGTCGGGACCGCCCACCGCCGCGGTCACCTCGTCGATGACCGAGGGGGCGTCGCTCGCCACCAGGATGTCGGCCATGACGGGAGCGTAGCCAGCCCTGTCAGCAGTTGCCTCCCATGGGTCACCACCCGGCGTGGGCACGTGTGGGCGCTGGGAAGTGCCGGGGTAGGGTTCCTCCCCTGCGGGCCAGCCTGTCGCTCGGCCCTGCTGCTTCAGTCGCCTTCCGTGGAGGTCCCGTGCTCGAGATCAAGGTCGACCAGAACGGCGAGTACACGGTGTGCCGGCCCGTCGGGGAGCTCGACGCCTTCACGGTGGGCCAGTTCCGCGAGGCGCTCACCGAGCTGGGCGGCAGCCGGCGCCTCGTCATCGACCTGTCGGGCGTTCCCTTCCTCGACTCCGCCGGCCTGGGCGCGCTCATCGGTGGCGTCCGCCGGGCACGGGAGGCCGGCGGCGACGTGGCCGTCTACGGCGCCCGGCCCGCCGTGGCCCGCCTGTTGCACACCACCGGCTTCGACCGGGTGGCGTCGGTGTCCGAGAGCGAGAACGACGCCGCCAAGGCCCTCGCCGACTCGCCCTGAGCCGTCGCCCTCAGGCGCCGGTCACGACCGGAACAGGTGCTCGCTGATGCGAGCCAGGGAGTCGAGATCGTGCACGTCGTGGTCGAGGAACGGCACCCGCACCACGGGTGCGGGGGCCACGTTGGCGGCGAGCTCGGTGAGGTGGGCCTCCTCGCCGTCGGCGACGGTGCGCAGATCGGCCAGGTTGGCGTAGAGCGTGCCGAGGTCGGTGCCGGCGAAGCGCTGGGCCCGCGCCCGATCGGCCTCGGCCCGCCCGGTGCCGAGGCGGGGGTGCATCCGGTTGACGATGAGCGCCGCCACCGAGATCTTCGACTCCTCCAGCTTGGTGGTGAAGAACGACGCCTCGGTCACGGCGTCGGCCCGCGGTGCGGCGACGAGGATGAAGGCGGTCCCCTCGTCGGCCAGGAGCGCCTCCACCCGGGCGGCCCGCTCCCGGAAGCCCTCCTCCATCCCCTCGAAGGCCCGGAAGAACGCCAGGGCGTCGTCGAGCACCTCGCTGCCCACGACCTTCGACACGGTGCGCACGAAGGCCTGGGCCGCCAGGTTGACGGCCCGCAGGTAGGCCCGGGTCGGGCTCATCAGCATGCGGTACAGCCGGTGGTCGAGGAAGTTGGTGAGGCGGCGGGAGGCCCCGATGAAGTCGAGGGCGTTGCGGGTGGGCGGGGTGTCGACCACGACGAGATCGAAATCGCCTCCCTCGTGCAGCTCGTAGAGCTTCTCTCCCGCCATGTACTCCTGGGTCCCGGACAGTGCCCCGGAGATGTTGCGGTAGAAGCGGTTGCCGAGGATGCGCCGGGCCTGGTCGTCGTCAGCGGCGTGGGCCAGCACCAGGTCGTCGAAGGTCGACTTGGTGTCGAGCATGAGCGCCCACAGCTCGCCCGGCCACTCGCCGGCGATGCGGCTGGGCGTGTTGGTCAGCGAGCCGATGCCCAGCGTGTCGGCCAGGCGCTTGGCCGGGTCGATGGTGACCACCACGGCCCGGCGGCCGCGTGTGGCGGCCTCGAGGGCGAGGGCGGCACCCGTGGTCGTCTTGCCCACCCCGCCGGACCCGCAGCAGACCAGCACCCGGGCGTGGCCGACCAGGGAGTCGAGGTCCTCGACGGGGTTCATCGTGGTCCCGCTGACGACGGCACCACGTCGGGCAGGCCCGTCACCTCGGCCCGCAGGGTGTCGGCCAGCAGGTCGACCTCCGCCGGCCCGAGGTCGGCGGCGAAGACGGACGGCAGGCGCAGCTGCGGGAGCGGGAGCCGCTCGGCCAGACGGGCGATCTGGGCCCGCTGCAGGTCCTGGCGGCGCCGGCGGAAGCGGGCGGCGCCGGCCAGCGCCTCCACCTCGGCCGGCGTCAGCACCTCGCCGACGGCCTCGGCCGCCGTCTCCGGCGGCGTGTCCAGGCCCGACAGTGGCGGGTAGACGCTGTTGACCACGACCGGGCCCAAGCCCACGCCCACCTGGTCCTCGAGGGTGAAGGCCGTCTCCACCAGCTCGTTGACCGGGGTCTCCTCCGGCAGCGTCACCAGCACCACCGAGCACCGTGCCGGGTCGCTCAGCATGTCGAGCACCTCCCGGGCCTGGGCGTTGATGGGCCCGACCCGCACGGCGTCGAGCAGGCCCCGCACCGAGAGCAGGAAGGTGATGGCGTGGCCGGCGGCGGGGGCGTCGACGATCACCACGTCGGCGCCGCTGCTGCGCTCCAAGGCCTTGATCTTGCCGAGGATGAGGATGTCCTTGATGCCGGGGGCGGCGGTGGCCACCACGTCCATGGCCCCGGTGGACACGAGCCGCCGCGAGATGCGGCGCAGCCCGTGGTCCTCCAGGTACTCGAGCAGGGCGTCGTCCGGCGTGATGGTGCGACCCCGCACCTCGGCTTCGGTGCCGGCCGCCGGCGCCAGGGTGGACTCGACGTAGGTGAGCGGCGGCCGGCGGAACAGCGCAGCCAGCCCGGACGCCTGCTCCACCTGCACCAGCAGGGCGCTCAGGCCTTCACGCGCCGCCATGCGCGCCAGGGCGGCGGCGACGGTCGTTTTGCCCACGCCGCCCTTCCCGGCAACGATGATCACTCGCGATGCACGTAGGAACTGGCCCGGGTCCACGGCTTCCTCTCCCGTCGGGACGGGTCCGCAGGCTACTTGCGGCCGGACTGGCGTCCCTGTTCGTGCTGATGCTCCTCTCCGGCCTGTCCGCCGGGGCCGTCGCCGCTCAGCAGGGTGGCGGGGCCGAGTCGCCGCCGTCGTTCGTCGACGTGGTGCAGGTCTCGGGTTACCTCGACCCGGTGCTGGTCGACTTCCTGACCGACGCCATCGACGCCAGCGAGCGTGACGGCGCCGAGGCGCTCGTCGTCCAGCTCGACAGTCCCGGCTCGGTGGTGTCGACCACCGAGCTCGACGCCCTGGTGTTCCGGGTCAGCCACGCTCGGGTCCCGATCGCCGTGTGGGTCGGGGAGAGCGGGGCCGAGGCGCTCGGAGGCGCCGGCCGGCTGGTGCTGGCCGCCCCGCTGGCGGGGATGGCGCCGGGGTCGCGGCTGGGCCACCTGCCCGAGCCGGTCAACGGATCGCTCCCTCCCGTGGTGGCCAACGGCACGATCGACCCGGAGCAGGCGTTCGACCTGGGGCTGGTGCAGCTCAACGAGGAGGAGTCGGCGGTGCTGGGCAGCTTCATCGCCGCCCTCGACGGGCGCGAGGTGGCGGGCACCGCCCTGGAGACCGCCACCTTCGAGCCGGCGCCCGACGCTCCTCCGGAGGCGGCCCTCACCGTGCAGGCCCGCCTGGCCAAGCTCGACGTGCTGCCCCGCCTGATGCACACCGTGGCCAGCCCGCCGGTCGCCTACCTGCTGCTGTCGGCTGCGCTGGTGCTGCTGGTCTTCGAGCTGTTCACCGCCGGCGCCGGCGTGGCCGGAGGGGTCGGGGCGGTGTGCGCGGTGCTGGCCGGCTACGGCTTGGCCGTCCTGCCCACCTCGCCGTGGGGGCTCGCCCTGCTGGTCGTCGGCATCTTCGGCTTCAGCGTCGACGTGCAGACCGGCGTGCCCCGGTTCTGGACCGCGGTGGGCGTGATCGCCTACATCGTCGGCTCGCTGCTGCTGTTCGGGGACGGCATCCGCCTGGGCTGGCTGCCGCTGGTCACCGGGTGCGTCGGCGTGGTGCTCATCATGCTGGCCGGCCTGCCGGCCACGGTTCGCAGCCGGTTCTCCACACCCACCGTCGGCCGGGAGTCGATGGTCGGCGAGATGGGCGAGGCGGTGGCCGAGGTGGCGCCCGATGGCGTGGTCCGCGTCCGGGAGGCGCTGTGGCCGGCGCGCACCAACCGGGCCACGCCCGTGGCCGCCGGGGGGAGGGTGCGGGTCACCGGCATCGACGGGCCGCTGCTGGAGGTCGAGCCCGAGGTCGGCGCCGCCCGCGACTACCGGGAACGCCGCCCGAAGTCGGGCGAGACCGCCGATCCTTCCGCCGATTGACCCTTGTGAGGCCGTGGCGGCCTTCGTTATGGTCGCGACCTGCGGAAGGGGGAGGGTGCTGAGCACACTTCGCACTGACGAGCTGTGGCAGACCAAGGCGGCATGCCGGGGCCCGCACGCCTCGGTGTTCTTCCCGCCGTCCCACCTGGAGCGCAAGGCCGAGAAGGCAGAGCGTGAGGAGCGGGCCAAGGCCATCTGCGCCCAGTGCTCCGTCCGCTCGGCCTGCCTCGACTACGCCATGCGGATCCGGGAGCCCCATGGCATCTGGGGCGGGCTCAACGAGCTCGAGCGCAAGAACCTGCTGGCGTCCCACCAGTAGGGCGTCACGCCTCCGCCGGCGGGAGCCGGGGGCCGCCGATGCGCACGTCGCCCCGCCGGCGGGTCACGCCCCGGCCGTCGAGCAGCGCCAGCAGGGGCAGGAGGA
>JAHWJR010000024.1:4133-11071 GCA_019348335.1 Actinomycetota bacterium | reverse complement strand
CCCCGCCGGCGGGTCACGCCCCGGCCGTCGAGCAGCGCCAGCAGGGGCAGGAGGAACTTGCGGGTGGTGCCCAGCGCGTCGCGCACTTGGGCGACGGTGACGCCCTCCGGGTGCTCGTCGAGCAGTCGGGCCACCGCCTTCGACGCGGTGTCCACCGCCGAGGGGGCGAACCACGTGCCCTCGCTCTGCAGCACCAGGCCCCGGCGCACGAGCTCCCGCAGCTCGTCGCGGTCGACGCCCTCGGGCGTCGGCGGCTCGAAGGGGGAGGCCTCCAGGGCGGCGACGTAGGGGTGGTCGGCCAGCGGGTCGGCCTCGGTGGGGCGCCGGACCCGGCCGGCCTCGACCTCGACGCCCTCCAGGGTGGCCAGCACCGCCCGTCGTCGTGGGTCGAGGGTGGCCACGTCCAGGCCGAGCGGTCCGGCCGCGTCGACCGCCGCTTCCACCTCACTGCGGGTGGATGCCAGCACCGAGGGGTCCACCACCCACGGCCCGAGGTCGGGCGCACGGGTCTCCCCGGTGAGGCGCTCGAGCACCTCGGCCTCGACCCAGCCTCGTTCGGCGACCACCCGGGACACCGAGCGATCGGGCCGGGCCCGGGCGGCTGGCAGCACGGGGTCGACGTCGAGCACCTCGCCGCCCCCAACCGTCTCGGCCCGTCCGGTCTCCCGCAGCACGAACCGGTCACCGGGCACGAGGGGCAGGGCTTCGGCGAGGTGGAGGCGCACCAGTCCCTCGTCGCCGGGCTGGAGCGCCGAGCCGCCGAGCACCCGCAGGCGCACCGGCCGCTCACCGGAGCCGACGTAGGCGACGTAGGCGCCCCGACGGGACACTTCGTGGTCGAGCGACGGGAGCACGGCCAGGCTGGCGTCGACGCGCCGGGTGGCGTGCCACTGCCCCGGGCGGACCAGGGCGTCGCCTCTCTCCACGGCGTCGTGGCCGACCCCGACCAGGTTGACCGCCACCCGTCGACCCGGGCCCACGGCGGGCAGCGACTCCTGGTGGCTCTGCAGGGCCCGGACCCGGGCGGGGCGGGCGCGGGGCAGCAGCGCCAGCTCGTCGTCGACGGCGAGGCCGCCGCCGGTCAGGGTGCCGGTGACCACCGTCCCCGAACCCCGGGCGGCGAAGCTGCGGTCGACCCACAGGCGGGGCCGGCCGCGGTCGGCGGCGGGAGGCGTGGCCGACAGGAGCCGGTCGAGCGCCGCCCGCAGGTCGTCCAGTCCCCGGCCGGAGGGGGCGTCGACGTCCACCACTTCGGCCTTCTCCAGGAACGTGCCGGCGACGTGGTCGGCCACGTCCATGTGGGCCAGCTCCCGGTGGTCGTCGTCGACCAGGGCGACCTTGGTCAGCGCCACCAGGCCGGAGCGGATGCCGAGCAGCTCCAGGATGCGCAGGTGTTCCTCGGACTGCGGCTTCCACGCCTCGGTGGCGGCCACCACGAACAGGCAGGCGTCGACCGCTCCCACGCCGGCGAGCATGTTCTTGATGAAGCGGACGTGGCCGGGGACGTCGACGAAGGCCAGGCCCCGGCCCGAGGGCAGCGTGGCCCATGCGAAGCCCAGGTCGATGGTCAACCCTCGGGCCTTCTCCTCGCCGAAGCGGTCGGGGTCGATGCCGGTGAGGGCGTGCACCAGGGTCGACTTGCCGTGGTCGACATGACCGGCGGTGGCGACGACGTGCACGGGGAAATTATCGCCGGGGACCGAGTGGGAGCACGCTTCAGCCGCCCGCCGGCGCCAGGGAGGCCAGGGTGGCAGCGAGCTCGGCGTCGTCGCCGGGGTCGACGGTGCGCAGGTCGCACACCGTCACGCCCTCGGCCACCCTGGCCACCACGGGGCGGTCACGCTGGCGCAGGGCAGCGGCGTGGTCGCCGTCGACGGCCACGCCGGCCGAGGCGATCTCCACGCCCGGCAGCGTCCCGCCGCCGGTCACCGAGGTGCACGGCACCACCCGGGCCCGCCCGCCGGGCACGCCGGCGACGACGGTCTCGGCCCGGGCCCGCAGGGCGTCGACCGAGGTGGTGGCCATGCGCCAGAACGGGATGGCGGAGTGGTCCCGGTGCAGGTAGGCCAACGCCGTGCGCTGGAGGGCGGCCAGCACCAGGCCTCCCGGGCGCAGGGCCCGGGCGAGGGGATGAGCCGAGCAGGCGGCCACCAGGTCCGTGCCGCCGGCGATCACACCGGCCTGCGGGCCGCCCAGGAGCTTGTCGCCGGAGAAGGTGACCAGCGCGGCGCCGGCGGCCAGGGTCTGGCGGGCGCCCGGCTCCCCGGCCAGCCACGAGGGGGGCCCGCCGGGCAGCCAGGGGGCGGTGGCGTCGAGCAGCCCAGAGCCGATGTCGGCCACCACGGGCACGCCGAGGCCGGAGAGGGCGGCCACCTCGACGTCCTCGGTGAAGCCGGTGATGCGGTAGTTCGACGGATGGACCTTGAGCACCAGGGCCACGTCGGCGGCGGGGTCCTCGACCGCCCCCCGGTAGTCGGCCAGGCGCGTCCGGTTGGTGGTGCCGACCTCGATCAGGCGGGCGCCGGACTGGGCCAGGACCTCGGGGATGCGAAAGCCGCCACCGATCTCGACCAGCTCGCCGCGGCTCACCACCACCCCCCGGCCCCGGGCCAGCGCGGCCAGGACCAGGACCACGGCGGCGGCGCAGTTGTTCACCACCAGCGCCCGCTCGGCCCCGCACCCCCGGGCGAGCAGCGGCCCGGCGCGGTCCTGGCGCGATCCCCGCCGGCCGTCGGACAGGTCGAGCTCGAGGTTGGAGTAGGTGCCGGCCTCCTCGGCGGGCACCGGCGCCCGGCCCAGGTTGGTGTGGAGCAGGACGCCCGTGGCGTTGACCACCGGCTGGAGCAGGGCCCGCCCGGCGGCTGCCGCCCGGGCCGGCGCCTCCTCGGGGCGGCCGGCGGCGATGGCCTGGCGGGCCACGTCCACCAGCAGGGGGTGGGGGAGGCCCGTGCCGGTCAGTGACCGGGCGAGGGCGTCGACCGAGGGCGGCCGGGGAGGTTCGGTCACGGCGCCATCTTGCCCTCCGGGCGAGCAAAGCGGATCCATGGGCGTTCGTACACTGCGGTAATGCGCACCGCCGGCCGCTTCGTGGCTCTCGTGGTGGTCGCGGGCGTGGTGGTGCCGGTGGCCGGCGCCATCACCGTCCTCAGCGCCCTGTTGTTCCTCCCCCTGCCGGCGTCGCTGCCTGATCCCACGCCGGGGGTGGAGGCGCAGATCAGCCGGATCTACGACATCAACGGCGGGGAGATCGGCGCCTTCCGCCGGTTCGAGACCAGCCAGCCGGTGGCGCCCGAGGACATCCCCGAGGTGCTCCGCCAGGCGGTGATCGCCGGCGAGGACCGCCGCTTCTACTCCCACAGCGGAGTCGACGTGTGGGGGACGCTGCGGGCGCTGTGGGCCGACGTGCGCACCCAGCAGGTGGTGCAGGGCGGGTCGACCATCACCCAGCAGTACGTCAAGAGCGCCTACGTGGGCGACGAGCGCAGCCTCTCCCGCAAGGTGCGCGAGGCGGTGCTCGCCAGCCAGCTCGACCGCCAGGTCGACAAGGACGAGATCCTGTTCCGCTACCTGGAGCGCATCTACCTGGGAGAGGGCGCCTACGGCGTCGGCGCCGCCGCCGAGACCTACTTCCGCAAGCCGGTGAGCGACCTCACCCTCTCCGAGGCCGCCCTTCTCGCCGGGCTCATCCCCGCCCCGAGCCGCTACGAGCCCCGCGGCAATCCCGCCCGGGCCGAGGCCAAGCGCACGCTCGTGCTCGACGCCATGCTCGACGAGGGCATGATCGACGCCGACGAGCACGCCGCCGCCGTGGCCGAGACGGTGTGGCTGGCCACGCCCGGGGAGGCCCCGCCGGACCGGCCGGTCACGGTCGTGCACCCCCGTGAGCGGGCCGAGACCCCGTACCCCTACTTCGTCGACTACCTCCAGCGCTACCTCAACGAGCGCTACGGGGGCGACGCCGTCTACCGCGACGGCCTGCGGATCCACACCACGCTCGATCCGCGCGTGCAGCAGGAGGCCGAGCGGGCGGTGGGCGAGACCCTCGACGGCACCGACCCACCGCTGGAGATGTCGCTCGTGGCGGTGGAGCCGCAGACCGGCTTCGTCAAGGCCCTGGTGGGTGGCCGCGACTTCGCCGCCTCCCCGGTGAACCTGGCGCTGGGCGCCGGTGGAGGAGGCAGCGGCCGCCAGCCCGGCTCGGCGTTCAAGCCCTTCGTGCTGGCTCAGGCGCTGGAGGAGGGCATCGGTCCCGACCGGTCGTACCCGGGGCACAGCCCCCTGGTCGTGGGCAACGACACCTTCCGCAACTACGGAGGCGCCTCCTATGGTCCGGTCGACCTGCGCACCGCCACCCGCAAGTCGGTCAACACCGCCTACGTGGAGCTGATCCGGGAGGTCGGTGTGGCAGAGACCATGGAGCTGGCCCGGCGGATGGGCGTGACCACCTCGGAGTACCAAGAGGGCTTCCATGGGCTCTCGGTCGCCCTGGGAAGCCTCGACGTCTCACCGATCGACATGGCGTCGGCCTTCGGGGTCTTCGCCGCCCGGGGGGAGCGGGCCGAGGCCACGCCGGTGGTGCGGGTGCTCGATGCCGAGGGAGCGGTGCTGGAGGACAACACCGACCGGCCCCGTGCCCGGGTGCTCGAGGAGGTCACCGCCGACAACGTCAACGACATCCTCCAGGGCGTGCTGGAGGCCGGGGGCACCGCCGGCGACAACGGCATCGACCGGCCGGCGGCGGGCAAGACCGGCACCACCCAGGACAACGGCAATGCCTGGTTCGTCGGCTACACCCCCAGCCTGTCGACCTCGGTGTGGATGGGCTACTCCGACGCGCCGCGCCCGCTGCAAGGCATCAAGGGGGTGCGGGCGGTCACCGGCGGCAGCCTGCCGGCCGACACGTGGGAGTCGTTCATGCGCGAGGCGCTCGCCGGCGTGCCCGTCACCGAGTTCACCGAGCCGCCGCCGATCACCGACCTGACCGACATCCTGCGCCGGCGGGCACGGGGCGGCTTCGACGTGCGGGCGCTGAAGGCCCCACTGGAGACCGACCCCGGCGTCTACGTCCGACCGCTGCCGGCGCCCTCGGTGGAGCCGCCACCGCCTCCTCCCACCACCACGGCGCCCCGGGACGGTGACGACCTGGAGTCGCTGCTCGACTCGCTGCGGCGGCCCCGGGACGACGACGGCGAGGAGGGTGCCGACGAGGGCGATGGCGCCGGCCGGACGACGTCGACCACCGGGCCGCCCGGGCGCTCGCGCTAGCCCCCGACGCCCGAGGCCTCGCCCCGGTCGGACGGGCACACCAGCAGCTCGGCGCAGGCGTCGCCGATGACCGGGGCGAAGTACACGTCGTCGGGAGGGAAACCCAACGGGGCGTAGGCCCGGGAGGTCACCCCCACCACCTCGCCGCTGGCGTTCACCAGCGGCGCGCCCTGGAACTGCACACCGACGGGCGTGTCGTGCTGGATCCCTGCCGCGCTCACGTCGCCCACCAGCCCCTGGCTGGCGGAGCCCCCTGCTCCGCCCAGGCCGGAGACCGAGAACACCCGCTCGCCGGTGCTGGTGCGGCCCGCCCACGGAAGGCGCTCCAGGTCGGCCCGGGGGATGGAGAGGAGGGCGAGGTCGCGGCCCTCCTCCCAGCTCACGAGCGTGGCCACCAGCTCCTCGTCACCCTTGCGCACCCGGACCTCGGGACCGGGCCGGCGGGTGGCGGCCCGGACGGTGGTGAAGGAGGTGAGCAGAAAGCTCTGCTCGGCATCGGAGAACACGACGAAGCCGCTGCCCACCGAGGGTGCGCCGTTCTCGTCGAGCGTGGTGACGAAGAAGGTGGCCGGAGCGACCCGCTCGACCAGCGTGTCCAGGGTGTCGCCGGTCGCTCCCAGCTGCTGGAGCGGCTCCAGCTCGGCCCGCACCGCCGCCCTGGCCTCGTCCTTCTCGGAGGCGATGATGTCGAGGGCAGTGTCGAGCCGCTCCTCGAAGGTCTCGGCGTACTCGACGCCGCGATCGAGGCGGTAGGCGTAGTAGGCGTAGAGGATGGCGCCGCTCAGCGCGGCCCCGAGGCCGGCGGCGAGGATCACCGCGCTGATGCCGAGCAGCGAGCGGGGCAGCACGCGGCCCTGCCAGTCGGGTGGGCGGCGGCGGTCCGACCGGGGAGCCTCGGGCGACATCGCCCCGCAGGGTACCGGGAGGCCGCCCCGGGCTCGGATCGCCGGCGGTGCCGCCGGTACCCTTGGCCTCGTGCCCGCGGTGCTGTTCGTGATCTTCCTGGTCGTGCCCCTGGTCGAGCTCTACGTCCTGCTCCAGGTGGGCTCGGCCATCGGGGCGCTCAACACCGTGGCCCTCGTCGTGGTGGTCGGCATCGCCGGGGCGTGGATGGTGAAGCGGGAGGGCCTGGGGGTCGTCCGCCGGGTCCGCTCCCAGGTGGCGGCCGGCCAGGTGCCGGGCCGCGAGCTGGTCGACGGGTTCCTGGTCCTCTTCGGGGGGGCGCTCATGCTCACCCCCGGCTTCGTCACCGACGTCGTCGGTCTGGCCCTGCTGGCGCCCCCGGTCAGGGCCGCGGCGCGCCGGGCGCTGGCCCACCGCCTCCGCGTGTACGTGGTGGGCCGGGGCGGTGGCCATTCGCTTGGTATGTGACCCGCCCGAGGGGGCGGGGTGGAGCGGTGACGCTCGGCGTCAGTGGCGACGCAGTCGCCCGCGCCCCGCCCGGCTGTCTCGGACGGACGGGTTGTCCCCCTGCTTGGCTTCGCCGTGCTTGGTGTCGCCGCCGGACTGGACGCTCTGGGCACCGCCGCCCTCGGCCTCCTGGTTGCCGCCGGTCTCCAGCTCGGAGTAGCCACCGCCCTCGGTCTGGGTGAGGGCGGCCTGTGTCGTCATGCTCGGGGTCTTGCTCGTCCGCTGGGGGGATCTCCACGCCGCTTCGAAGTTGGTCAGCATGG
>JAHWJR010000024.1:0-4033 GCA_019348335.1 Actinomycetota bacterium | reverse complement strand
GTCTTGCTCGTCCGCTGGGGGGATCTCCACGCCGCTTCGAAGTTGGTCAGCATGGAACAGAGTGTGCCCAGTCGGCCGGGGGGCGTCAACGTCGCGGGAAAATGTCCCGCCCCGAACGGGACACCGGTCACTGGTCGACGGGACGACGCGACCCTCATGCTCGGATGGGTGAGGACTACCGTGACCACCTTCCTGCGGAAGGAAGCCGCCTTGAGCGCCAGTGCCGACGACCCTTCGACGGACGGACCGGGCCCGGGCCGTTCCCCCATCCTCTCGGCGTCGGGTGTGTGCAAGCGCTACCGCACCGGCGCGGAGTCGGTCGAGGCGCTTCGTGGGATCGATTTCGCCGTGCAGCCCGGCGAGTTCGTCGCCGTCATGGGCCCCTCCGGCTCGGGCAAGACCACGCTGCTCAACTGCCTGTCCGGGCTCGACGACATCGACGAGGGCACGGTGGTGGCCGACGGTGAGCGGATCCACGAGCTGAGCGACGCCCGCCGGACCCGGCACCGGGCGGCGTCCATGGGCTTCGTGTTCCAGGCGTTCAACCTCATCCCGGTGTTCACCGCGGTGGAGAACGTCGAGTTGCCTCTGCTCCTGTCCGGAGCGGACCCGAAGGAGGCCCGGCGGCGGGCGGCCGAGAGCCTGGAGCAACTGGGCCTCGGGCACCGGATGGGGCACCGACCGCCGGAGCTCTCGGGCGGGGAGCAGCAGCGGGTCACGGTGGCCCGTGCCGTCGCCGGCCGGCCTCGGATCGTGTGGGCCGACGAGCCCACCGGCAACCTCGACAGCGAGACGGCGGCTGGTGTCATGAACCTGCTGGGCGACCTGCACCGGGACGGGCTGACGCTGGTGCTGGTCACTCACGACCAGGCCATCGGGGCGATGGCCCAGCGGCGGGTGGTGGTCCGCGACGGCCGCATCGTCTCCGACGAGCGGGTCGGGGCTCCCGGGGTGGGGTCGCGCTCGCCGTGAGCCTCGTCGCCCTGGCGTCGTTGCCGCTGCTGTTCCTGCTGGTGCGCCGGCCGGTCCTGCGCCGGCTGGCGCTGCGCAACGCCTCCCGCCGGCCCCGTGAGACCGCCCTGGTGGTGCTGGGCTCCATGCTCGGGACCGCCATCATCACCAGCGCATTCGTCGTGGGCGACACGCTCGACGCCTCGCTGCGCCAGGGCGCGGTGACCAGCCTCGGGCCTGTCGACGAGCTCGTGCGCACCACCGACGCCGAGGAGCAGGGCGCGCTGGCGCGCCGCCTGGCGGGGCTCGAGCGGTCGAGCCCGGACATCGACGGCGTGCTGGCGCTGACGGTGGTCCCTGCCGCCGTCTCGGTCTCGGGAGCGGGCGGCGAGGTGGCTCGCGTCGAACCCGCCGCCACCGTGGTCGAGGTCGACTTCGACGCCGGCCGCAGCTTCGGTGACGACCCGGCAGCCACCGGGATCGAAGGGGGGACGCCGCCGCCGGGGCGAGCGGCGCTGGGCGAGGACCTGGCGACGGCCCTGGGCGCCGGCGCCGGCGACCGGGTGACGGTGTACGCCTACGGGGAGCAGCTCGAACTCGAGGTCGACCGCGTCCTGCCCCGGCGGGGGATCGCCGGCTTCTCGCTGCCCGACGACGCCGCTGCCCAGCCCGGGGGCGGGACCTCGCCCACGCTGCTGGTGGCGCCGGGGACGGTGAGCCGGCTGGCGAGGGTCGACGCCGCCGTGGGTGTGGCTCCGGCGACCGTGGTGGCCGTGTCCAACCGCGGCGGCGTGTTCGAGGGCGCCACCGCCACCGAGGCGGCGGTCGAACAGATCGCCACTGTGCTCGGAGGGGCTCCGCCGGGGCTGACGACGGCCAAGGCCGACCTGTTGGCCCAGGCCGACGAGGTCGGCGCCCAGTTCACCGAGCTGTTCGGCTCGATCGGGTTCTTCAGCGTGCTGGCCGGCGTCCTGCTCCTGATCAACATCTTCGTCATGCTCGCCCAGGAGCGGAAGTCGGAGCTGGGCATGCTCCGGGCCGTCGGGCTGCGCCGGAGCGCCCTGGTGGGGTCGTTCACCCTGGAAGGCTGGTCCTACGCCCTCGGGGCGGCGGTGCTCGGGTCGGTCGTCGGCATCGGCGTCGGCCGGGTGGTGGCGGGTGTGGCCACGGGCATCTTCGGCGGCGGGGACGGCAGCCTGGAGCTGCACTTCGCCGCCGAAGGCTCCAGCGTCCAGAACGGCTTCGCCCTCGGGTTCGCCATCTCACTGGTGACGGTGCTGGCGACCTCGGTGTTCATCTCCCGGCTCAACGTCATCCGTGCCATCCGGGACCTGCCCGACCCGTCGGCCAGGCGACCCCGACTCCGCTCGCTGGTGGCCGGCGCCGCGGCCGTGGCCGCCGGCGGGGCCTGGTCGGCGTCGGGGATCCCCGCCGACGAGCCCTTCGCCACGCTGGCGGGGCCGGTGGTGGTGCTCGCCGGGATGGCGTCGCTGCTGGCGGGGTTGGCGTCCCGGCGCCTGGTGATCTCCCTGGCGTCGGCCGGCGCGCTGGCGTGGGCCGTCCTGGTCTTCGGCCTCCTGCCCGATGCCTTCGAGGGTGCCGACATCGCCGTGTTCGTGGTCCAGGGAGTGGTGCTCACCGCCGCCGCCGTGGCCCTGGTCTCCTACAACCAGGAGGCGGTGGCCGCCGCACTGCGCCGCCTCAGTGGCGGGCGCTCGATGTCGATCCGCCTGGGGCTGGCCTACCCGCTCGCCCGCCGCTTCCGCACCGGGATGATCCTGGCCATGTACTCGCTGGTGGTCTTCACCCTGGTGTTCATCATCGTGCTCAGCGACCTGTTCGCCGGCCAGGTCGACCAGTTCACCGCCGACGTCTCCGGCGGCTTCGACCTGCGGGTGTCGTCGAACCCGAGCAACCCGGTGACCGCCGACGAGGTGGAGGCGCGTGACGACGTGGCGGCGGTGGCGGCGCTGGCTGACGTGGGCGCCCAGTTCGCCACCAGCCGGACCGGCGGGGAGTTCGAGAACTGGTACGTCACCGGGATCGACGAGGCCTTCGTGGAGCAAGGTCCGACCGCACTCGACGACCTCGGCGACTTCCCCGACGCCGACAGCGCCTACCGGGCGGTGCTGTCCGAGCCGGACAAGATCATCGTCAGCGACTTCTTCCTCCAGGGTGGCGGTGGTCCGCCCGAGGCTGCGCTGGCACCGGGGGAGCAGGTGTCGCTGCGCGACCCCGTCTCGGGCCGGACGGCCGAGCTCACCGTGGCGGCCGTGGCCAAGAGCTCGTTCGCCAACGACGGGGCCTACGTCTCCCTGCGGTCGCTGGCCGAGCTCTACGGGCCCCGGGTGGCCCCCAACCGGCTCCTGGTCGCGGCCGCACCCGGTGCGGACCCCCAGGTGGTGGCCCGCGAGCTGGAGGCCGCCTACCTGGCCAACGGCGCCCAGGCAGAGTCCTTCCGCGAGCTCGTCAGCACCAACCTGGCGTTCCAGACCCAGTTCTTCCGCCTGATGCAGGGCTATCTGGCGCTGGGCCTGGTGGTGGGCGTCGCCGGGTTGGGGGTGGTGATGGTGCGCGCCGTGCGCGAGCGCCGGCGGCAGGTCGGCGTGCTGCGGGCGCTGGGCTACGAGGCCGGCGCCGTGCGCCGGGCCTTCATGGTGGAGTCGGCGTTCGTGACCCTGGAGGGCGTCGCCGTGGGGACCACCCTGGCACTGGTGACGGCGTGGCGCATCGTGGCCAACGACACCTTCGGCGAGCTGGGGTTCAGCGTGCCCTGGCTGGAGGTGGGAGGGCTGGTGGCGGCCACCTTCGTGGCGTCGATCCTGGCCACGGCCGCACCCGCCCGGCAGGCGGCTCGCATCCCGCCGGCGGTGGCGCTGCGCCTCACCGACTGATTCTCTATCCATCCGCCGGCGATGATCCGCCGGCGCCCGTTGCACGGAGCTGGACCGGCTGCTCGTGCTGCTCCGCCTGGCGGACTCCGCAGCGTTGCTCTGAGGCCGGGGCTACTCCCCCTTGGGGCCCAGCGCCGCCTCGACGCTGTCGAGGAGACGGGCGGTGCATCCCGCCATGTCGACCGGGG
>JAHWJR010000163.1 GCA_019348335.1 Actinomycetota bacterium | reverse complement strand
CAGGGTTCCGAGCCCGAACCGGAGCCCGAGCCCGAGTGCTGACCGAAGTGGCGGTCCAGGCGGCCGCCCAAGAGGACCGGGTGCCGGCGCCCGAGCCCCGTTCCCCGTCCGCCTGGGATTCCCCGGTGCTGGTCGCGGCCGGGTTGCTCGGCCTCACCGTGGTCTCCCTCCTGCTCAGCCTGCGGGGGATGGGCGTCTCGCTGTGGCTCGACGAGGGCCTCTCGGTCGGCATCGCCTCGCACCCGTGGGCGGACATCCCCGGGCTGCTGGCCCAGGACGGCTCGCCGCCGCTGTACTACCTGGTCCTCCACGCCTGGATGGAGGCGTTCGGGCGTTCGGAGGAGGCGGTCCGGGCCCTGTCCCTGGTCTTCGCGCTGGTCACGGTGCCGGTGGCCTTCTGGCTCACCGGGACGCTGTTCGACCGCCGGACGGCGTGGGTCGCCGCCACCCTCGCCGCCACCAGCGGCTACCTCACCTACTACGGCCGGGAGGCGCGGATGTACACCCTCCTGGCCCTGCTGGCGCTGGTGGCCGTGGTCGCCTTCGTGCACGTCGTGGTCCTCGGCCGGCGCCGCTGGCTGCCCCTTCTCGTGGCCGGTCTGGCCCTGGCCCTCTACACCCACAACTGGGCGCTGTACCTGGTGGCCGGCCTGGGGGTGGCCACGGTGTGGCTGCTCGCGACCGGCGCCGACCGGCGGCGAACCTTCGTCGACGCGGCGGTCGCCTTCGGCGCCGTCGCCGTCCTCTACGCCCCGTGGGTCCCCACCCTGTTGTTCCAGGCCGCCCACACCAGCGCCCCGTGGTCCCAGCGCCCCGATCCCGCCTACCTGCTGGGCGCGCTGGGATCGGTGCTGAGCGACCAGCGGGTGGTGCTGGCCCTCGTGCTGGTGGCCCTGCCGGCGCTGTTCGAGGTGGTTCGGCGGGGCCGGGACCGGGCCACGGCCTCGGCCGTCACCGCGCTGGCCGTGGTGCTGGTGGCGACGCTGTTCGCCGCCTGGGCTTCCTCCCAGCTCCGCCCGGCATGGGCGAGCCGCTACTTCGGGCTGTTCCTGCCCCCCCTGCTCCTGCTCGCCGCCCTCGGCCTTGCTCGGGCGGGACGGCGGGGGCTGGTCGCCCTGGTGCTGATCGTGGGCTTCTGGGCCCAGCCGGTGGCCGCCTCCTTCGTTCCCGACCGCCAGCTGCCCCAGAAGAGCAACGTCCGGCGGGCGACGTCGGTGGTCGCGCCCGTCCTGGAGGACGGCGACCTGGTGGTCTCGGTGCACATGGAGCACGTGCCGCTGCTCCACTACTACCTCGGGCCCGAACTGCGCTACGCCGACCCCACCGGACTGGTCGCCGACCCCGCCATCGCCGACTGGCGGGACGCCGTGGAGCGCCTGGAGTCGGCCGAGCCCCGCACCGGGCTCCTCCCGCTGGTGGCCGAGCTCGACGCCGGCGGCCACGTGGCCCTGGTGTGCCCCCGCTACGACGTCGACCCGGACGATCTCGAGTGGTTCCAGATCATGGACCGCAACTGCGCGGCGTGGCGCACCGCCCTCGACACCGAACCGTCGCTCGAACCGCTGCTGGGGCCGGTTGCCCCGCCGCCGCTGAAGTCGCCCGGCGCCTCCATCTCGGTCCGGGTCTACGAGAAGACCTGACGGGCAGCGCGCACCCCGCCCGTCCCCGCCGGCCGTGCTCGGCGAGCGGCCATGGGAGCGGCCGTCCCGTCGGGGCCTAACCTCTAGCCGGTGACCGCCACTGTCGCCGTCATCGGCACCGGCTACGTCGGCCTGACCACCGGCGCCTACCTCGCCCATCTGGGCCACACGGTGGTGTGCGCCGACGTGGTCCCCGAGAAGGTCGAACGGCTCAACCGGGGAGAGGTCCCCATCCTGGAGGCCGGCCTGGAGGAGCTGGTCCGTGAGGGCCTCGACGCCGGCCGCCTGTCGTTCGTCCTTGGGGCCGCCGCCGCCGTGGGCGAAGCCGAGTTCGTCTTCTTGTGCGTGCCCACGCCCCAGGGCGACGACGGGTCGGCCGACCTCACCTACCTCCGGAGGGCCGTCGAGCAGATCGCGCCGGCGCTCCAGCCGGAGTGCATCGTCATCAACAAGTCGACCGTGCCGGTGGGCTCCACCCGGGTGGTGGAGCAGGCGCTCGGGCGTGACGACGTGTTCGTGGTCTCCAACCCCGAGTTCCTGCGGGAGGGTTCGGCGGTGCACGACTGTCTCCATCCCGACCGCATCGTCATCGGCAGCGAGGACCAGGCCGCGGCCATGCGGGTGGCCGGGCTGTTCGAACGCCTCCGGGCGCCACTGGTCATCACCGACCCGCCGTCGGCGGAGACGATCAAGTACGCCTCCAACGCCTTCCTCGCCACCAAGGTCAGCTTCGTCAACGCCCTGGCCAACGTGTGCGAAGCGGTGGGCGCCGACGTGCGCGAGGTGGTGCTGGGCATGGGCTACGACCGGCGCATCGGCTTCGAGTTCCTCCGGCCCGGGCCCGGCTGGGGGGGTTCGTGCTTCCCCAAGGACACCCGAGCGATGGTGCGCATCGCCGAGGACGCCGGCTACGACTTCGACCTCCTGCGGGGCGTGATCGCCGTCAACGACGAGCAGTACGAGCGCATGGCCGACAAGGTGGAGCGCATGGCCGGCGGCTCGCTGGAGGGCACGGTCGTGGCCGCCTGGGGGCTCACCTTCAAGGCCCGCACCGACGACCTGCGCGACTCGCCGGCCATCGAGGTCATCCGCCGCCTGCGCCGGCGCGGCGCCCGTGTCCGGGCCTACGACCCGGCGGTCGACCACCATGCTGCCGGCGACGCTCCGCAGCTGGAGGACATCGAGGTGGCCGCCGACCCCTATGCCGCCTGCGCCGGCGCCGATGTCATGGTGCTGCTCACCGAGTGGGACGAGTTCCGCTGGGCCGATTTCGAGAAGGTGGCCGCGGCCATGCGCCGGTCGCGCATCGTGGACACCCGCAACCTGCTCGACGCGCCGGCGCTGCGCCGGCAGGGGTTCGACTACACCGGGTTGGGGCGCCGGTGACCGGGCGCCGCCGGCGGGTGGTGGTGACGGGCGGCGCCGGGTTCCTCGGCTCCCACCTGTGCGACCGCCTGCTCGAGCGAGGTGACGAGGTGGTGGCCATCGACAACCTGGCCACCGGTCGGTTGTCCAACATCGAGCACCTCTTCGGCGTCGACGGGTTCACCTTCGTCCGTCACGACGTGAGCCAGTACGTGTGGGTCCCGGGGCCGGTCGACGCCGTGCTGCACTTCGCCAGCCCGGCGTCGCCCAAGGACTACCTCGAGCTGCCCATCCAGACCCTGAAGGTCGGCAGCCTCGGCACCCACAACACCCTGGGCCTGGCCAAGGACAAAGGCGCCCGGTACCTGCTGGCGTCCACCAGCGAGGTCTACGGCGACCCCCAGGTGCACCCCCAGCCGGAGGAGTACTGGGGTCACGTCAACCCGGTGGGCCCCCGCGGGGTCTACGACGAGGCCAAGCGCTTCGGCGAGGCCATGGCCATGGCCTACCACCGGGCCCACGGCCTCGATGTCCGGATCGCCCGCATCTTCAACACGTACGGCCCCCGGATCCGCCCGGCGGACGGGAGGGTGGTCGCCAACTTCCTGGTCCAGGCGCTCGAGGGCAAGCCGATCACCGTCTACGGCGACGGCACCCAGACCCGCAGCTTCTGCTACGTCGACGACGAGGTCCGGGGCCTGCTCGCCCTGCTCGACTCCGACCACGTGGGACCGCTCAACATCGGCAACCCGACGGAGCACACCGTCACGGAGCTCGCCGAGGTGGTCCTGGAGGTGACCGGCTCGGCGTCGTCGCTGGTGTTCGAGCCGCTCCCCGTCGACGACCCGACTCAGCGCCGGCCCGACATCACCCTGGCCCGCCGTGTGCTGGGCTGGGAGCCCGAGGTGTCGTTGCGGGAGGGCCTGGCCCGCACCACCGGCTGGCTGGAGGCGACAGCGACGTGACGGGCGGGAGCCCTCCTGCTCCGGTGTCGGCGGTGATCGTCAGCTACAACGTCCGCGACCTCCTGCTCCAGTGCATCGCCAGCCTCCGGGCCGACGGCGTGGACGACATCGTGGTGGTCGACAACGACTCCCACGACGGGTCCGCCGAGGCGGTCCGCCGGCACGATCCCGGCGTCGACGTGCTGGCCCTGACCGTCAACCTCGGCTTCGGCGCCGGCGCCAACCGCGGAGTGGCCCGCACGTCGACGCCCTACGTCGCCGTCATGAACCCCGACGTGGTCGTCCAACCCGGCTCGACGAAGACGCTGGTCGAGGCGCTCGACCGCGACCCGCAGCTGGCGGTGGTGGGCCCCCGGATCGAGACGCCTGACGGCAGCCTGTACCCCTCGGCCCGCACCTTCCCCGACCTGGTCGACGCCGCCGGCCACGCCTTCCTGCACTTCCTGTGGCCGGGCAACCGGTTCAGCCGCCGGTACCGCATGCTCGACTGGGACCACGACGCCCCCGCCGACGTCGACTGGGTGGCGGGGACCCACCTCGTCGCCCGGCGCAGCGCCTGGGACGAGGTGGGAGGGTTCGACGAGGGGTTCTTCATGTACCTCGAGGACGTCGACCTGTGCTGGCGGCTGCGCCAGAGGGGATGGCGCACGGGCTACGAGCCGGCCGCCGTGGTCACCCACGCCATCGGCCGCTCCACCGACCAGACCCCCTACCGCATGATCGCCGCCCACCACCGGTCGCTGTGGCGCTACGCCACCAAGACCGC
>JAHWJR010000162.1 GCA_019348335.1 Actinomycetota bacterium | reverse complement strand
GAGATGGACGGCTTCGACCTCAACACCGGCGTGATCCTCATCGCCGCCACCAACCGCCCCGACATCCTCGACCCCGCCCTCCTGCGCCCCGGGCGCTTCGACCGCCAGATCGTGGTCGACCGGCCCGACCTCGAGGGACGCAAGGCCATCCTCAACGTGCACGCCAAGGGCAAGCCCCTCGGCACCGACATCGACCTCGACGTCATCGCCCGGCGCACGCCGGGGTTCACCGGCGCCGACCTGGCCAACCTCATGAACGAGGCCGCCCTGCTCGCCGCCCGCCGGGGGGCCGACACCATCGACATGGTGGGCATGGAGGAGTCGATCGACCGGGTCATCGGCGGTCCGGAGCGCAAGAGCCGGGTGATGTCCGAGAAGGAGAAGCGGATCATCGCCTACCACGAGGGTGGCCACGCCCTGGTGGGCCACGTGCTGCCCAACACCGACCCCATCCACAAGGTGTCGATCGTGGCCCGGGGCCGGGCCCTGGGCTGGACGCTGGCGCTGCCCACCGAGGACAAGTACATGCAGAGCCGCTCCCAGCTGTGCGACGAGCTGGCCATGATCCTCGGTGGACGCACCGCCGAGGAGCTGGTGTTCGGCGATCCCACCACCGGAGCCCAGAACGACATCGAGCGGGCGACCAAGATCGCCCGGGCCATGGTGACCGAGTTCGGCATGACCGACGCCCTCGGGCCCCAGCAGCTGGGCCAGAAGGACGGCGAGCCGTTCCTCGGCCGTGACAGCGGGCACCACCGCGACTACTCCGACGAGGTGGCGGCCCGCATCGACGCCGAGGTGCGGGGGCTGATCGAGCGGGCCCACGTCGAGGCCGGCGAGATCCTGCGCCAGCATCGCCAGACCCTCGACCGCCTGGCCGACGCCCTGATCGACCGGGAGACCGTCGACACCCCGGAGCTGATCGAGATCTTCGGCGACCTGCCGGTGTGGAACGGCAACGGCAACGGCGCCGCCTCGGTGGTCAACGGCGAGGCGTCCCGCTCCCCCCGACCCGAGCCGGCGTGAGCCTCGCCGACGGCTGGGAAGCCGACGACGCGCTGGCGCCCGAGCCGGCGCCGGTCGACCTCGCCCGCATCGAGAAGGCGGTGCGGGAGATCCTGGTGGCCGTCGGCGACGACCCGGACCGTGACGGGCTCCAGCGCACCCCCGCCCGAGTGGCGCAGCTGTTCGCCGAGATGTTCGCCGGGCTGCACGACGACCCCGGGGCCCACCTGAGTGTCACCTTCTCCTCCGAGCACGACGAGATGGTCATGGTGCGCGACATCGACCTGGTGTCCCTGTGCGAGCACCACCTGGTCCCGTTCGTGGGCCGGGCCCACGTGGCCTACATCCCCAACCGGGAGGGGCGCCTGACCGGCCTGTCCAAGCTGGCCCGCCTGGTCGAGGGCTACGCCCGGCGCCCACAGGTCCAGGAGCGCCTGACCGCCCAGGTGGCCGACACCCTCGAGCGGGTGCTCGAGCCCCGGGGGGCGCTGGTGGTGATCGAGGCCGAGCACCTGTGCATGACCATGCGAGGGGTGCGCAAGCCCGGCGCCACCACCGTCACCTCGGCCGTGCGGGGCCTGTTCCGGGAGAACCCGGCGACCCGGGCCGAGGCCATGCAGTTCATCCACCGGACCGGTCGCTAGCCCTCCGCCCGTTCTGGCGGAGGAAGCGGTGCGGTCATCGCTCCGGAGTTGCCGCCAGAACGGGAGGTGGCGATTACGGTTGCGCCGGTGGCGACTCGGGTGATGGGCGTGTTGAACATCACCCCCGACTCCTTCTCCGACGGCGGGCGCTGGACCGATCCGGAGGCGGCGGTGGCACGGGGCCTGGAGATGGCGGCCGAGGGCGCCGAGGTGATCGACGTCGGCGGCGAGTCGACCCGCCCGGGGGCTGAGCCGGTCGACGAGGCCGAGGAGTGCCGGCGGGTCGTCCCCGTGATCGCCGCCCTCGCCCCGTCGGTGCGGGTGTCGGTCGACACCCGCAAGGCCGCGGTGGCCGAGGCGGCCGTCGCCGCCGGCGCCACGCTGGTCAACGACGTGTCTGCCTCCCTGTGGCCGGTGGCCGCCGCTGCCGGCGTGGGGTGGGTGGCCATGCACATGCGGGGCGAGCCCCGCACCATGCAGCGCGACGTGCACTACGACGACGTGGTGGGCGAGGTCCATCGCTTCCTGGTGGCCCGGGCCACCCAGGCCGGCGCCGCCGGCGTGGGCGAGGTCTGGGTCGATCCCGGGATCGGCTTCGGCAAGACCGCGGCCCACAACCTGCGCCTCCTGCGCCACCTCGGTGAGCTCGTGGCCGCCGGCCACCCGGTGATGGTGGGCGCCAGCCGCAAGGCCTTCCTCGGAACGCTCCTGGGAGGGGCGCCGGTCGACGACCGGCTGGAAGGATCGTTGGCCGTGGCCGTGTGGGCGGCGAGCGCGGGGGCCGCCATGGTCCGGGCCCACGACGTGGCCCCCACCGTGGAGGCGCTGCGAGTGGTGGGCGAGGTCGCTGCGGCGTGAGCGCATGAAGGGCACCAGCGCATGAAGGGCAAGTGGGCCGAGGGCATCGTGCCCCGCAACTTCGCCTGGGTCATCCGCGACCAGCTGGCGGTGTGCGAGCGGCTCGGCGGGTACGGGCCCAACCACCGGCGCGTGCGCCGCCAGGAGGAGATCCTGTGGGTCAAGGGCCAGGGGTTCACCTGCGTGGTGAGCCTGCTGCCGACCTCGCACAACCTCCACGCCTACGCCGAGATGGACCTGCCCTGCCGGCACGTCCCCTTCGGTCCCACCGACGACGCCGCCACCTTCCTCGGAGGCTTCTACGCCGACCTGCGGTCGCAGCTGGTGTCCGGCGACCGGGTGCTGGTGCACGACCACGACGTGAACGACCGCCTCCACGGGATCATGGCCGGCTACCTGGTCCACGCCGGCCTGGTGCCCGAGGTGCCCCGGGCCATCGCCATCGTCGAGCGGCTGCTCCAGCGCCAGATGGGCCCGCGGGGACGGGAGCTGGTCGCCGTGGCCAGCCGCCTGGCCCCCCAACGGTGACGGCCGACCGCATCGAGCTGCGCCGCCTGCGGGTGCTGGCCCGGTGCGGGGCCGGCGCCGAGGAGAGGTCGACGCCCCAGCCCCTGGAGATCGACCTCGACGTGGTGGTCGACCTGGCGCCGGCAGGGCGCAGCGACCGCCTCGATGACACCGTCGACTACGGCGCCGTGTGCCGGGCGGTGGTGGCGTCGGCGACCGCCGCCCCCGCCGCCCTGCTCGAGCACCTGGCCGAGCGCCTCGCCGCCGCCGTGCTCGGGGGCGACCAGCGGGTGGAGGCGGTCACCGTGGCGGTGCGCAAGCTGCGCCCGCCGGTGCCCTCCGACCTCGCCTCGGCCGGTGTGCGCGTCCACCGCGCCCGGTGAGGGTGCGGGCGTTCCTGGGGCTGGGCTCGAACCTGGGTGACCGTGAGCGTCACCTCCGGGAGGCGGTGGGGGGGCTGCCCGACGTGGTGGCGGTGTCGCCGGTCTACGAGACCGACCCGGTGGGTGGTCCCGAGCAGGGCCCGTACCTCAACGCCGTGGTGGAGCTGGCCACCGAGGCTTCGCCCCGCCAACTGCTGGAGGCGGCCCGGAGCCTGGAGGCGGCCGCCGGGCGGGTGCGGGGCGAGCGCTTCGGGCCCCGGGCCCTCGATGTCGACGTGCTGCTGGTGGGCGACCTGGTCGTGGACGAGCCCGACCTGGTGGTGCCCCACCCCCGCATGTGGCAGCGGCGCTTCGTCCTCGCCCCCCTCGCCGACCTCGCCCCCGACCTGGTGCCCGACTCCGTCCTGGCCGCGGCCGAGGGTGCCGTGCGGCGGGTGGAGGTCCGGCTGTGACCCGGGCCGGGCGGGCCGGCGCGGGCAGCGGTTAGCCTTCGCACTGCGAACGGCACCCGTCCGGGGCCGGAACGCGGGGGTCGGACATGTTGGTGATGGAGCGGGTGGCCGAGTGCCGCTCGGCCCTGGAGGCCGAGCGGGCGGCGGGGCGGACGGTGGGTCTGGTCCCGACCATGGGGGCGCTGCACGACGGTCACCGCAGCCTCGTCGCCCGGGCGGTGGCGGCCGACGACGTCGTGTGCGTGAGCGTGTTCGTGAACCCGCTGCAGTTCGCGCCGGCCGAGGACCTGGCCACCTACCCCCGGGACCTGGCGGCCGACGTGCGGGTGGCCGAGCGCTCGGGCGCATCCCTGGTCTTCGCCCCTCCGGTCGAGGAGATGTACCCCGCCGGCGCCACCACCCGGGTGCGGGTCGAGGGCCTGGGCGACGTCCTCGAGGGCGCCAGCCGCCCGGGCCACTTCGAGGGAGTGGCGACGGTGGTCACCAAGCTGCTCTCCATCGCCGGACCCTGCCGGGCCTACTTCGGCGAGAAGGACTTCCAGCAGCTCGTGGTGGTGCGCCGGCTGGTGGCCGACCTGTCGCTGCCGGTCGAGGTGGTGGCCTGCCCCACGGTGCGGGCGCTCGACGGCATCGCCGTGTCGAGCCGCAACCGCCACCTCTCCGGCGACGAGCGGGAGGCGGCCGCCGTGCTGCTCCGGGCCCTGCAGTCAGGGGCAGCGTCGATCCTGGCCGGCGAGCGCGACCCGGGCGAGGTGCGGGCGTTGATGGGCGACATCGTCGAGGCCGAGCCGCTGGTCGAGCTGGACTACGCCGAGGTGGTCGACGCCGCCACGCTGGCCGTGCCCGAGAAGCTCGACGGCGAGCTGCGCCTGCTCGTCGCCGCCCGGGT
>JAHWJR010000161.1 GCA_019348335.1 Actinomycetota bacterium | reverse complement strand
GCCGCTCGGCGCGCCTTGACCGTTGGGTTGACCGTTGGAAGCGGCGGGGGGCGCCCCCGCGCCGTTGCCGCTCACGTTCTCTGCGGCGCCGGCGCCGTTCAGCGCCTGCTTGCCCTGGGCGAGCTGGCGGCGGCGCTGTTTGGAGACGGCGCGGCCGAACTCGGCCTCGGACACGCCGTTGGTCGCGACCGCCGTCCCCCCCGGCGCCCCTTGGGCGCCGCTCGGCGCGCCTTGACCGTTGGGTTGACCGTTGGAAGCGGCGGGGGGCGCCTCCGCGCCGTTGCCGCTCAGGTTCTCTGCGGCGCCGGCGCCGTTCAGCGCCTGCTTGCCCTGGGCGAGCTGGCGGCGGCGCGTCACCGCCACGGCGCGGCCTGCACGGGGAGCGTCTCCGAGTTCGGCCAGGTCAGCGCTGCTGGCGGTGTCGACCGCGTACATTCCCATTTTCAGCGGCCTCCACCGCGGTGGACGATCAAGGGCGGCGCGCCGTCGCCGGCTGCAGCCGGCGTCCGGTCACCGCCGCCGTTCAATGCCTGCTTGCCCCGGGAGAGCTGGCGGCGGCGCTGCATGGAGAAGGCGCGGCCGAGCCGGGCCTCGGCCACGCCGTTGGTCGCCACCACCGCCCCCCTCGGAGCCCTTTGCGCGCCGCTCGGCGCGCCTCGACCGCTGGGAGCGGCGGGGGGCGTGGCGTCCACCGCAGCTGCAGGAGCACGAAGCCCGGCCTCCCGGAACCCGGTGCGCACCCGCTCGTGCGCGGGCGCCAAAGCCGACCGGCCGGCGGCGAGCGCCCGGCGCCGCGACATCGCCGCGGCGCGGCCGTCACGGGGAGCATCCCGGAGCGCGGCCACGTCACCGCTCTCGGCCGGCTGGACTGTGTGCAATCTCATTCTCAGCGGGCTCCACCGTGGACGATGAAGGACGTGCCCTGCGACTGCATGTAGTTGTCGTAGCCGAGGAGGCGCACGTGGTGACCGGGATTGGTGCGGTGGCACTCGTCGAGCTCGGCCATGACCTTGTCCACCGACTGCTCACCGAAGAGCGGGAGCTTCCACAGGTACCAGAAGTTGGAGGCAAACTTCTCGGGCTCCGTGTGTTCGATGGCCGGGTTCCAGCCGGACCTGATGATGTACGCGATCTGGTGGCGGAGCCGCTCGGGCGTCATCGGTGGCAGGTAGGAGAAGGTCTCCCCACGGCGCTGGGTAGGCCCATAGGCTTCAATCGGCATGTCAATCTCTCCTTGAGGGGCGGGGCGGGTGAGGCGCCGGGCGGGTGGAACCGGGCGACCAGTCGGCGATCAGGCGACTGCTCCCTCGATCTTGTCCACGGTTTCGAACTCGAACTTGATCTCCTTCCAGGTGTCCAACGCCACCGCGAGCTCGGGGCTGTGGCGGGCCGCCTCGGTCAAGATCTCTTTACCCTCGCGTTCGACATCGCGGCCCTGGTTCCGTGCCTCCACGCAGGCCTCGACCGCCACCCGGTTGGCGTGGGCGCCGGGAGCGTTGCCCCACGGGTGGCCGAGCGTCCCGCCGCCGAACTGCAGGCAGGAGTCGTCGCCGAAGATCGCCACCAGTGCGGGCATGTGCCAGACGTGGATGCCTCCGGAGGCAACGGGGAAGACGCCGGGCATCGATGACCAGTCCTGGTCGAAGAAGATGCCGCGCCTGCGGTTCTCGGGCACGAAGGCCTCCCGCATCAGATCGATCCAGCCGATCGTGGCCTCGCGATCGCCTTCGAGCTTGCCGACCACGGTGCCGGAGTGGAGATGGTCGCCCCCGGACAGGCGCAGGCACTTGACGAGCACCCGGAAGTGGATGCCGTGCATGGGGTTGCGGTCGACCACCGCGTGCATGGCGCGGTGGATGTGGAGCAGCATGTTGTTCTCGCGACACCAGTTCGCCAGACCCGTGTTGGCGCAGAAGCCGGCGGTGAAGAAGTCGAGCATGATGATCGGGGCGCCGAGCTCCTTGGCGAACTCGGCCCGCTTGTACATCTCCTCGGGCGTGGGCGCGGTGCAGTTGAGGTAGTGGCCCTTGCGCTCGCCCGTCTCGGCCGTGGCCTTGTGTACCGCTTCCATCACGAACTCGAAGCGGTGGTTCCAGCGCATGAACGGCTGGCTGTTGATGTTCTCGTCGTCCTTGGTGAAGTCGAGCCCGCCTCGGAGGCACTCGTAGACGGCGCGCCCGTAGTTCTTGGCCGACAGGCCGAGCTTGGGCTTGATCGTGCAGCCCATCAGCGGGCGCCCGTACTTGCCGAGGCGGTCGCGCTCCACCTGGATGCCGTTGGGGGGGCCGCCGCAGGTCTTGACGTAGGCCAACGGGAAGCGAAGGTCCTCGAGGCGCAGGCTGCGCACGGCCTTGAAGCCGAAGACGTTGCCCACGAGCGAGGTCAGGACGTTGACGACCGAGCCTTCCTCGAACAGGTCCATCGGGTAGGCGACGAAGGCGAAGAAGGCGCCGGAGTCGCCCGGAATCGCCTCGATCCGGTAGCACCGACCCTTGTAGTACTCGATATCGGTGAGCAGGTCGGTCCACACCGTGGTCCAGGTGCCGGTGGACGACTCGGCGGCCACCGCCGCGGCCGCTTCCTCCCGCGGCACGCCCGGCTGGGGAACCACCTTGAAGACCGCCAGGAGGTCGGTGTCCAACGGCACGTAATCCGGGGTCCAGTAGTTGTCGGCGTAGTTCTTCACGCCGGCCTGGTAGCTGCCACTGCCGTTGCTCTGTGCCACGCGCTCTCCTCGGCTGAAGCCCGATCTGGGCCCGGTCATGGGCTCCCACTACGGGGTCTGACGATGGTCCTCGATGACTGCTCCAAACCATAAACTGCCTTGGGAGCAAAGTCAACGTGAGTATTTGCATATAACGCATAAGGCTTTACTTATGGCCGGACCTGTGGCGGCGTTCACGTTGAGGGTCGTGGACGAGGGGCGGCGCCCTTCGGCACGGGGTGGCTGCCGGCGCCAGCAGCGGAGGGAAAACGACAGCGGCCGCCCGTCAGGGCGGCCACTGCTTTCAGCCAGAGGTGGGGTGGACGGAGGGCGGCGGGTGGCGCCGACGGAAGGGGCCCGCCCCGAGCGCCAGCGAGGGGTGGGAAGGAGTCCCGTCGGCGACAGGACCCGCCGCCAGCAGCGGGGGTCCCCCACCGACCCGTCGGTGACAGGACCCGCCGCCCGCTGCGGAGGCAAAACGACAGCGGCCGCCCGTCAGGGCGGCCACCGCTTCTTTCAGCCGGAGGTGGGGTAGCTGGTGGCGGCGGGTGGCGCCGACGGAAGGGGCCCGCCCCGAGCGCCAGCGAGGGGTGGGAAGGAGTCCCGTCGGCGACAGGACCCGCCGCCAGCAGCGGGGGTCCCCCACCGGGGGGTTACCCCACCGACCCTTCCATCTGGAGCTCGATCAGGCGGCTCCACTCGATGGCGTACTCCATGGGCAGCGTGCGGGTGACCGGCTCGACGAAACCGTTGACGATCATCCCCATGGCCTGCTCCTCGGACAGCCCCCGGCTCATCAGGTAGAAGAGCTGGTCGTCACCGACCTTGGAGACGGTGGCCTCGTGGCCCACCACGGCGTCACGCTCGCCGATCTCCATGTAGGGATAGGTGTCGGAGACGCTGTGGTCGTCGAGGATGAGGGCGTCGCACTGCACGTGGCTCTTGCAGCCGTAGGCGCCCTCCTCGACCCGGACCAGGCCGCGGTAGCTCGTGCGGCCGCCGTCCTTGGAGATGGACTTGGAGACGATGCGGCTGGTGGTCTCGGGAGCGGCGTGGGTCATCTTGGCGCCGGCGTCCTGGTGCTGGCCCTCGCCGGCGTAGGCGACCGACAGGACCTCTCCGGAGGCCTTGGGCCCGACCATGACCACGGCGGGGTACTTCATGGTCAGGCGGCTGCCGATGTTGCCGTCGATCCACTCCATGTGGCCCTCGGTCTCGACCCGGGCCCGCTTGGTGACCAGGTTGAAGACGTTGTTGGACCAGTTCTGGATGGTGGTGTAGGTGACCCGGGCGGAGGGCTTGACGATGATCTCGACCACGGCCGAGTGCAGGGAGTCGCTGGTGTACACCGGCGCCGAGCAGCCCTCGATGTAGTGCACCTTGGAGCCCTCGTCGGCGATGATCAGCGTCCGCTCGAACTGGCCCATGTTCTCGGCGTTGATGCGGAAGTACGCCTGCAGCGGCATGTCCACCTCGACACCGGGGGGCACGTAGATGAACGACCCGCCCGACCACACCGCGGTGTTGAGCGCGGAGAACTTGTTGTCGTTGGCGGGGATGACCTTGCCGAAGTAGGCCCGCACGATCTCCGGGTGCTCACGCAGGGCGGTGTCCATGTCACAGAAGATGACGCCCTGGGCCTCGAGGTCCTCGCGGTTCTTGTGGTAGACGACCTCGGACTCGTACTGGGCGGTGACCCCGGCCAGGTACTTGCGCTCGGCCTCGGGGATGCCCAGCTTCTCGTAGGTGGCCTTCACCGACTCGGGAAGCTCGTCCCAGGCGTCGACCTGCTTCTCGGTGGGCTTGATGTAGTAGTAGATGTCATCGAAGTAGATCTGGGACATGTCCCCGCCCCAGGAGGGCATCGGCCGGCGCTCGAAGTGCTGGAGGGCCTTGAGCCGCCGGTTGCGCACCCAGTCGGGCTCGCCCTTCATCCACGACATCTCGTTGACGATGTCGGCGTTGAGGCCGCGCTTGGGCTTGAACACGTACTCCTCGGCGTCGCTCCAGCCGAGCTTGTAGCGTCCGAGATCGAGATCGG
>JAHWJR010000160.1 GCA_019348335.1 Actinomycetota bacterium | reverse complement strand
CGTTCCAGGGCGCCACTCCGAGGACGGCCGGCTTCACCACCATCGACTACGGGGAGGCCAACGAGAGCACGTTGCTGGTCACCACCATGCTCATGTTCATCGGTGGCGGCAGCGCGTCGACCGCCGGAGGCATCCGCCTGACCACCTTCGCCCTCCTCGGTTTCATGATGTGGGCGGAGATCCGGGCCGAGCCCGACGTCCAGCTGTTCCGCCGGAGGGTCCACCCCGCCGCCCAGCGCCAGGCACTCACCGTGGCCCTGGCGGGGTTGACCGTGGGTGTCTGGGGCACGCTGTTGCTCATGGCGGTGAGCACGTCGTCGTTGCCGGACGCCATGTTCGAGGCGTTCTCGGCCTTCGGCACGGTGGGCCTCTCGACCGGGATCACCTCGGACCTGGCCGCTCCTGCTCAGCTGATCCTCATCGCCTTGATGTTCCTCGGGCGCATCGGGCCGTGGACCTTTGCCGCCGCGTTGGTCCTACGCCAGCGCCGGCCCCAGTACCGCTATCCGGAAGAGAGGCCGATCATTGGCTAAGAACCTGCGAACGCTGAGCCGCCGCCTGACCGACCACCAGCCCATCGCCCGGCCGTCCGACGAGAACCCCGGGTCGCCGGTCCTCGTCGTGGGCCTGGGCCGCTTTGGCAGTGCCATCGCCCAGACGCTGACCACGCTCGGCCACGAGGTCCTCGGCGTCGACTCCGACGAGGAGGTGGTCCAGGCCCATGCCGACGTGCTGACCCACGTGGTCGCCGCCAACTGCACCAACACCGTCTCGCTGCGCCAACTCGGGGTCGAGGAGTTCACCCATGCCGTGGTGGGCATGGGCGACATCGAGGCGAGCATCCTCACCTGCGTCGCGCTGGTCGACCTCGGGGTGGAGAACATCTGGGCCAAGGCCATCAGCGACGCCCACGGCCGGATCCTCGAGCGGGTGGGCGCCCACCACGTCGTCTATCCGGAATCCGACATGGGAGAGCGGGTGGCCCACCTCGTCACCGGGCGGATGATGGAGTACATCCAGCTCGACGACGACTTCGCCCTGGTGGAGACCCGGGCACCCCGCGAGCTGATCGGCAAGACGCTCGGCGAGGCCGGCGTGCGTGGGCGGTTCGGGGTCACGGTGGTCTGCGTCAAGCCCAAGGGCCAGACCTTCACCTACGCCACGCCCGACACCCTGATCGACGAGGACGACCTGCTGCTCGTGGCCGGCCAGAAGGAGCACGCCGAGAAGTTCGGCTATGTGAACTGAGGGACTCCCGCATCGGTGGCGGGCTCGGTGCGGCCGCGGTCGCGAGCCGGGTGGGCGTCCCGGTCCCGGGAGATGCGCACCGCGCACAGGGCGAGCAGGGCGAACCAGCCCGCCACCGTGACCGCCAGGCCGGCGTACCCGGTGGCCGCCGCCCATCCCGGGCCCCGGTGCGCCTCCCGCAGCAGGATGTCGGTGTTGCGCACGAAGGCGACCCGCCGCTCGGGAAGCGCCGGGAAGGCCTCGGCGCCGATCTCGGGGTCGGCCGGGAGGTAGATCGGTGCGGCCATGACCTCGGCACCGCGCTGGAGGCCGACCATGGTCTTCCAGGAACCACTAACCGGCACCGGCTCGGTGGTGACGTAGCGCCCGGGCCCCACCTCTCGCAGCTCGGCGACGACCCGGCCACCGCCCTGCCAGGCGACCACGCCGAAGGCGGTGGCGCGGTCGATGGCGTCGGGAGGCTGCACCTCGACCTCGACCTCGGTGAGCGACCCGACCGGACGGAGGCGGATCACCGCCTCGACCTCGCCCACCTCGCGGGGCAGCGGGTAGGCGAGCACGAGCAGCAGGGTGGCGAACGCCAGCGCCACGGCGCCGGCGCCGACCCGCCGGCCACCGGGCACCACCCGGGCCAGCCCGGCGGCCAGCACCGCCGCCCCTGCGCCCGCCAGCGGGGCGAGGAGCGCCGCTTTCGGGAGGACCGAGGCGGAGACGTGGAACCAGTCGAGTGCAACCACCCACGGCAGCTCCCCGGCCAGACCGATCGAGCCCATGGCGGCGCCGGCCACGACGGCGAACCGCAGCCGGCGACCGGTCCCCAGCCACCACGCCACCGCCTCGACGGCGACGGCGCCGGCCAGGTACAGGGGGAAGCGGGGCACGGTGTGGCCCAGCACCCCACCGACCAGGAGGGCGACGCAGCCACGCAGGACGAGGTAGGCCACGACCGCTCCCAGCGCGCCACCGCGCCCGAAGGCCAGGCGGGACGCGACCAGGGCGAAGCCACCGGCGATGGCCACCAGGAGGGGCAGGTAGAGCACCTGGAACTGCGGGACGCCGAAGTCGAACTCGCCCTGGTGGACGGTCAGGCCGGTGAGGACGGCGCCGGCGACGATGAACGAGACGACGCGGCCGAGGACGGTGGGCGTGGCCTGGCCCCTGCCCTCGGCGAGCATCAGCCACAGGGCGATGGGCGCCGTGCCCCCGCCGCCGACCAGCATGAGATGGGTCGGGCTCCACAGGGTGACGTCGATCCCGAAGGCCTTGTGCCAGAGGTCGTCGAGCGGGAAGCCGGCGAGCCCTCCCAGGCCCAGGGCGCCGAGGGCCATGGCCGACCACGGCACCTGCACGCCGCCGACGCGCACCCCGGTCCGGGCGCGCTCGAGGGTGGCGAAGACGATGGCCACGCCGGCCGAGTACACGAGCCCGCCCAGCGCCAGCACGATCATCGTGTGGGACGGGGTGAACAGCACGTCGTCGCGGCCCCGGTCGATGTGGAAGGCGACGTCCCAGTACACGCCGATCAGGCCCACCCACAGCATGAGCAGGCCGCTGAGCACCCCGGCCATGACCCAGCCCGGGTAGCCGGTGAGGCGCTGGAGGCTCCGGGAGATGCGGCGCAGGAAGGCGGTGAACGGGTCGTCGCCCGGCTCGGAGGTGCCGGCGACGGCCAGGGCCACGATGGAGACGCCGTAGACCACGAAGGGCAGCACCACGTGGAGCCAGTCGGTGGGATTGCTGTCGGTCATCGCCGCCCTCTCTCGCTATGCCGTACGGGGCCGGGCGTCGGCCCCGGTCGCTCGGATCACCGTCGACGCCGCCGTGGCGTCCTCCATGGCTCGGGCCAACGTCGCCTGCACGGCCACCGCGGCCAGGGGCCGGAGGCGGCGGAGGGCGTCGGTCACCTCGGGCAGCTGCTCGGCGGGCATGCCTGCCTCGGCGAACGGCGCCCAGACGTAGCGCTCGAACAGCGCCACGAACCGACCGGCGATGCGGGCCATGTCGCTCCGCAGGGCCTCGACCTCGTCCTGGGTGGCGGCGAGCGGGACGCCGGCCGCCACCAGCTCGACGCCCGCCTGGAGCAGGCTCGGACTGGGTACCCGGAACCCGTCGCCGTCCGGCTCGATGAGCCCGAGCTCGACCGCACGCAATGCCAGGGTCGGATCGGCGGCGGCATCGGGGAACCGGTCGAGCAGCTCCGAGGCGCTCACCCGCTCGGGCTCCTCGTCACTCCAGGGAGCGGTCAGCGCCTGCTCGAAGCCCAGCACCTCGCCGAGGCTCCGCCCGTGCTCCCACGCCCGCAGCAACTCGATGATCGCCGCCAGGGAGAAGCCCTGTCCCTGGAGCCGGTCCACCAGGCGCAGGCGGGCCAGGTGGCCCTGGTCGTAGTACCCGACCCGGCCGACGATCGACGGCGGCGGCAGGAGCCCGAGCGTCTGGTAGTTGCGGATGTTGCGCGTGGTGCAGCCGGCTTCCTGGCCGAGGTCGTCGATGGTCATCCGGTCGGGGCGGGAGGCCACGGAGGGGAGCATACCCCTACATCATTTGGTGTAACAAGAGCGGGCGTAGAGGTCGAGGAGCCAGGCTGGACGGCGATGAGACCGAGCGCGGTGCGCCGAGGGCTGGTCGCGGTACTGGCGGCGGCCGGGCTCGCAACCGCCTGCGGTGGGGAGGCGGGAGGCGCCGGCCCTCCTGCCGGGCCGCCGGACCTCACCGGCACGCTCACGTCGGTCACCCCGTTCGTGCCCCGCACCGAGGACTGCGTCGAGGTGGGGCAGCGACCACCGGACGCCGCCGTGTCGAGCGACGACGGGCCGTTCTGCACCGATCCCGACAGTGACGTGGTGGGATCGATCCTGGTCGAGGAGCAACCCGACCGCCCCATGGTGGGGCCCCGCCCACCACAGGGCGACAAGGCGGCGGTCACCGTGGCCACCGGGTCCGAGATCCTCCGGCACGCCGGCCAGGGCTACGTGGAGGCTGCGTTCGACGCCTTCGAGGTCGGGCAGGTGGTGGAGGTGTGGTTCAGTGGCCCGGTCGCCGAGTCGTACCCCGTCCAGGCGGGGGCGAAGGCGGTGGTGATCTCGGAGCCGGCGGAGTAGCCGTCTACCAGGCGGCGGCGACGACCCCGCGGCTCAGCAGCCGGGTCACGCCGTCGGTCCACCGCAGGAGCTGTCGCTCGGTGGAACCGTCGTCGGTGAAGGTGAAGGCCACGAGGACCAGGTCGCCGTCGGGGCCGGCGCCGAGATGGGCCACCGATTCGATGGCCTCGGGCAGCGTGGCCAGCACGCCGGCGACCTCACCGCTGGCGACGTCGAGGGTCACCAGGCGGTGGGAGGGCTCGAGCGGGCTGGTCGAGAGGCAACAGCGCTCCGCCACCACGACCGTCCCCGCACCGGTCCCGGGGGCGGCGGCTGTCCACGAACGTTCGGGGTCGCCGGGGCCGAGGTAGGTGGCGTCGCCGATGGTGCCCGCCCCGTCGAGGGGCACCCGGTGCAGGACGGTGTCGGCGCCGTGGCACAGCTGGGCGACCAGTTCCGAGGCGC
>JAHWJR010000023.1 GCA_019348335.1 Actinomycetota bacterium | reverse complement strand
TGCCGGCGGCGATGTCGCTCGTGGCCACCAGCACCTGGCCGGAGGAACCGGGGGCACCGGCCGCCACGGAGCTGGTGTCGTCGCGGAGCAGGAGGAACACGATCGTCGCCCCGAGGGCGAAGAAGGCGACCCCCAGGACCACCAGGACGTTGCTTCGCTTTGCCATTTGGGATCTCCTTCGATCTCCGGTTGCCGAGGGCGTGACCGCTGAGGCCCTGCCTGGCAGTTCTTCGTGTGGTTGGGGACTGGACTTGAGGCCTCGGTCGACGGCGCCGGCGCCGCCTACCGGACGAGGACGGGGTCGGAGTGGCCGGTGATCGTGGGGCCGGGCATCCCGGGGACGGGCGGGCTGCCGGTGGTCCTGACCGCCTGGACGTCGTGGATGGTGACGTCGGCCCCGCCCACGGTGATCCCGAAGCCGGCGCTGAGCTGGTCGATCAGCAGGTTCACCGGGGCGAGCGCCCGGTTGATGGCGGCGTTGGTGTCACCGAGCACCGTGCCGAGGACCGATCCCACGATGCCGGTGACGGGGTCGGCGAGGGGCACGGGGAGGTCGAAGGCGTCACAGCCGACGCTCTGGGTGTAGCCGGGGTTGGACGGGTCGAACGGGTGGACGAAGGCCAGCTCGTGCTCGCACTCCGCCGCACGCAGCTCTCGCTCGACCGACACGGTGGTCGCCAGGTCGGAGACGAGCATGTCGACCTGGGGCAGCGTGGACGGCAGGGCGTTGCGCAGATCGGCGTCACCGACCAGGCCAATGCCGGCGTAGCCGCCCGCCGTGCCGGTGTGGACGTCGACCTGTTGCTGGCTCACGTCGACGGCGTCGGGGTTGAAGATGTTGGTGATCTCGGCCGTGGCGGCGCCGGCCTCCACCACGACCGGCAGCCGCACCTGCGATCGGGTGAGCAGCAGCACGGGAACCGTCTCGGTCAGCACCAGGTCGAGCTGCATGCGGACCTGGCTGGTCGTCACCCTGGTCCCCACCGGGCCGGTGGCCATCATCGGCGGCTCGACGACGGTGGCCCTGACGGTGGCCGAGGCGATCTCCGCCGGCAGGTCGGTGGCGGTGAGCTCGACGTCGAACAGGTTGTCGCCGTTGGCCACCTGGGCGGCCGAGGCCACCATGTCGAGCACGTTGACCTGAGCGGCGCCGGTGGAGTCCGGTTGGCCCACCTCGATGTCGAGCAGGTCGCCGAAGCGGAAGGCGCCGGTGGTGGTGGAGGCGGCGGCCAGGCTGGCCAGACCGTGCACGTCGGCGGTGGCGGCCGAGCTGCCACCCTGGAGGACGAGGGCGTCGGCGGTCGCCGAGTAGAGCGAGGCCAGCGTCACCTGAGCGTCGAGGAGCTCGTCGACGGTGCCGGCGCTCGTGGCCCCGTTGGCCACCAACGTCTGGCGCAGCACGTCGAGGGAGACCTCCGATGCGGCCAGGCCCCGGTAGCTGATGGCGTCGAAGCTCCCGACGCTGGAGACGTTGCCGAGCAGGCCGCGCAGGACGTGGGGGAGCAGCGGGTTGCCGAGGACAGGGTCGCTCTCGTACTCGGCCCGGGCCACGAACGAGCCGGCCGAGATGGTGGCCACGTTGTCCCGGGTGCCGGGGGTGCCCGGCGTGCCCGGGCCCGTGCTGGTGGAGCGCAGCTGGGCCCGGGCGGCGATGGCGGAGGCGTCCACCACGCGGTCCTCGGCGAAGAAGGCGAAGTAGCGGGCAGCGACGCCGGCTGCCGCCGCCCGCACGGCGTTGGGCTCGCACGCTCCGCTGAGGATGGTGGCGTCGGCGGTGGCGTCGTCGACGATCTCGACGCCGACGGGTGCGCCGCAGGCGGTGAAGGTGCCGTCCTCGTAGGTGCCCAGGACGGCGAAGACGTTGGTGCGGGGATCGGCCGGGTCGAGCGCCAATCCGTTGCGAACGGCGGACTCCCGCACCGCGGCGTGGGCGGCGGCGGTCGGCGACGGGGCCGAGACGATGTCGGACAGGTTGGTGGTGGCGTCCAGGGCGGCGAGGTCGGAGACCTTGCGGACGTCTCGATTGCGCGAGGCGGTGGCCCCGACGTCGACCGAGAGGGCGGCGGCGGCCATCAGCATCACGAGGGCGACGCTGGCCATGACGAGCACGGCGCCGCGCTCGTCCTGGCGGCGCGAGCGGATGCGGCGTGCGGCGGTCTGGAGGGAGGATCTCATCTGGCGCCTCCGAAGCGTCATGACACGGATCACGGCAGCTGGATGACGCCGGTGGTGTGGATCGTGTCGGGGAAGACCAAGCTCCACCCGGGCAGCGGGGGCAGCAGGGGCGAGCCGGCGTAGTCGTAGGTGACCGAGACGGTGACGCACTCCGGGTCCCCCGGGGTGGTGGCGGTGGAGCTGCAGAAGGACCGCTCGGGATTGATGGCCAGGGGGGCGCCGGCGACCTGCGGGGCAAAGGACCCGTCGGAGCGGCAGCACTTGGAGCCGAGCCATTCCAGGCTGTCCCGGGATGCGTCGTAGGACGCCTGCAGGTCGGCGCCGATGGCGGCGCGCGCCCCCTCGCTGGCGGCGTTGGTGACGCTCTGCTTCAGCGCCAGCATCAGCCCGTAGGCGACGAGGGCGTACAAGAGGGTGAAAAGGAGCACGACGACGAAGGCGAACTCGACCAGCACGGCTCCTCGCTGGTCCTTCCATCGGTGGCCCCTGCGGATCGGCATGGCCTGCTATCGGTGGCGCCACTCCGGGGCTTGAGCAGTTGTCATGGGCCTGCCATCCGTCGCATCAGCGGCGGGCCCGGTGCCGGGCGCCCGGAGACCCTTGCGCCCCGGGAAGCGGCGTCGGTAGCGTTCGCGCCAGATCGGACAGGCCCTCGTGGCGGCGCGGCAGGCGTCCGGCGACGGGATCTGACCCTGTGGCCCCGGACGCGCTCGACACTGCAGCAAGGACCGCCCATGGTTGTTCCGTCGCTCCCGATCCCCCGGCTCCCAGGCTTCCCCCCGTGGTCTCGTGGCTGCTGACCTCGCCGCCGAGTCGGCGCCCTCGCCCCTCGAGGAGATCGAGCGCCGCGTCCAGGACCGAGCCAAGGAGCTCACCCTCGACCTGCGCACGTCCGCTGACCGGTCCTCCCTGCGCCGGCTGGTGGAGGACGAGGTGGCCGAGTGGGGCTCGCAGCACCAGCGAGGGCTGCGCCCCTTCGCCCTGGCCGACCCCGAGATGGTGGCCGACCGGGTGCTGCGCAACCTCGCCGGCTACGGCCCCCTGGAGCCCCTCCTGGCCGACGACGACGTCTGGGAGGTGATGGTCAACGCCCCCGACGCCATCTTCGTCAAGCGTCACCTCGGCGTGTCCGGCTACCACGACGAGGCGTTCCACGACGACGAGCACGTCCTGCGCACCCTGACCAAGATCCTCGACGACGCCGCCGGGTCCCACCGCAAGCTCGACCCGGCCGAGGGCCTCCAGGACGCCCAGCTCGACACGGGTGCTCGGCTGCACATCGTCCACGGCGACGTCGGGCGCGACGGGCACGTGCTCGTCAACATCCGCAAGTTCACCGGGGTGGCCATCCGGTCGCTCGACGAGCTGGTCGAGCGCGACATGCTCGACCCGCCCGCCGCCGACTTCTTGCGAGCGGCGGTTCGTGCCCGCCAGTCGATCGTGTTCGCCGGCGCGCCGGGCTCGGGCAAGACGACCATGCTCTCGTGCTGCGCCGCCGAGCTCGACCCGTCGCTGCGGGTGGTCGTGGCCGAGGAGGTGTTCGAGGCCGACCTGCCGCTTCCAAACGTGGCCAGCATGCAGACCCGTCCGGCGCGGGCGGAGCGCCCGGCGGTCGACCTCCGCCGGCTGGTGTCGGGATTCCTGCGCATGGCTCCCGACGTGGCCATCGTGGGCGAGGTCCGTGACCGCGAGGCGCTGCCCCTGCTCCTGACCCTGTCGTCGGGGGTCAAGGGCTTCACCACCATCCATGCCGGTTCCGCCCGCCAGGCCCTGACCCGGCTGCGCTTCGTGTGCCAGCTGGCCGACACCTCCTCGGAGCTGCCCATGGCCGCCCTCAACAGCCTGGTCAGCGAAGCCGTCGACGTGGTGGTCCACTGCGCCCGGGTGCGCGGTCGTCCCCGGGTCACCGAGATCGTCGCCGTGGAGGACCTGCAGACGGGGCCGGACTCGAGCGCCTTCACCGTCACCGAGCTGTTCTCCAGGGACCGCTGGGACGAGCCCCTGCGCTGGACGGGAAACGTGGCCGTGCGCTGTGGGCGGGCCTTCGAGGAGGCGGGCTACGACCTGCGCTCCCTGCTGAGCGCCTCGGTCGGCGGCGGGAACCCACCCGTCCGGACGATGGACGGGCCACGACGGCCACGCACGCGTCCGGTCCGGGCGCCCCGCAGGGAGGCGCCGGCGTGACCGGCCTCCTCCTGGCGCTCGCCGGCGCCTACGGCGTGTTCCTGGTGTTCACCTCCGTGGCCTTCGGCTGGAGCGGCCTGGCGCCCCGGCCGGGCTCGGGTGGTGGCCGTGTGCGACCCCGGCTCGAATCGTGGCTGCTCCAGGCCGGCCTCGACGAGATGCGCCCCGCCGAGCTGGTGGGCGCCTTCGGTGCGCTGTTCGTGGTGGGGGCGCTCGTGGCCTGGGCCCTGTTCGGCGGCGTGCTCCCCCCATTGGCCGCCGGCCTGGCCGCCGCCACCGCGCCGCTCGCCGCCGCACGCGCTCGTCGCGAGCGCCGGCAGCTCGAGGCCAGGGAGGCATGGCCACACCTCATCGAGGATCTTCGCATCAAGACGACCACCCTGGGCCGCTCCATACCCCAGGCCCTGTTGGAGGTGGGCCGCCGTGCTCCCGACGACCTGCGCCCCGCCTTCGACGCCGCCCGGCGGGAGTGGCTCATCTCCACCGACTTCGAGGCCACGCTCGACGTGCTCAAGAGCCGTCTCGCCGACGCCACCGCCGACACCGTGTGCGAGACGCTCCTCGTGGCCCATTCCATCGGCGGCACGGAGATCGACCGCTGCCTCACCGCCCTGGTCGACGACCGCATCCTCGACCAGCAGAGCCGCAAGGACGCTCGGGCCCGCCAGGCGGGTGCTCGCTTCGCCCGCCGCTTCGTGCTGGTCGTCCCCCTCGGCATGGCCCTGGTGGGGCTCAGCATCGGCGAGGGGCGGGCCGCCTACCAGAGCCCGACGGCTCAACTGTTGGTGCTGGTCGGGCTGGCGCTCATGGGTCTGTGCTGGTTGTGGGCCGGCCACATGATGCGGCTGCCGGTCGAGCAGCGGGTTTTCGGCTCGACCGGCCAGAGCGGGGCCACCAGATGAGCCGGGCCCTGGTCCTCTCCGGCCTGGCGCTGTGGGCGGGCTCCACCCTCCTGCTGGCGGAGCTCCGGTGGTTCTCCCGCCGGCCGCTGGCAGAACGACTTCGGCCCTACGCGCCGGGCGGGATGGGCCGGCCCCACCGTGCCGGCATCCTCTCGGTCGAGTCGTTCACCGCCGCCATCGGGCCCTTGTCGAGGAGCGTGGGGGAGCGGGTGGCCCGGATGGCGGGTGTCAGCGAGGACCTGTCGCTGCGGCTGGCCCGCATCCACTCGCCGCTCGACCCGACCGCTTTCCGGGTCCGCCAGGTGGGGGCCAGCGTGGCCGGCTTCGGTGTCGCCGCCCTGGCCGCTTTCGCCCTGCGCCCGCCACCGCTGGTCGCCGTGCTGCTGGTGGTGAGCGGGCCGGCCCTGGCGTTCCTGGTCGAGGAGCAGCGGGTCGCCCAGGCGTCGCAGCGTTGGCAGCGGCGGCTGTTCCTGGAGCTTCCCGTCGTGGCCGAGCAGCTCGCCCTGCTGCTCTCGGCCGGCTACTCCCTGAGCGCGGCGCTCAACCGCCTCGCCCGCCGCGGCTCGGGCGCTTGCAGCACCGACCTGCGCCGGGTCTGCGCCCGGATGCGCCAGGGGCTGTCCGAGGCCGATGCCCTTCGCGAGTGGTCGGCGCTGGCCCGCGTCGATGCCCTCGACCGTCTCGTCCCCGTGCTGGCCCTCAACCGTGAGACCAGCGACCTGGGGCGGTTGATGGCCGAGGAGGCCCGAGCCATCCGCCGTGACGTGCACCGGGAGCTCATCGAGGCGGCCGAACGCCAGAGCCAGCAGGTGTGGATCCCCGTCACCGTCGCCGCGCTGGTCCCCGGCGTGATCTTCCTGGGTGTCCCCTTCTTCGAGGCGCTGCGCCGCTTCGGCGGCTGACCACATCGACCCGCATCCCCCCGACCATCGAAACAAGGAGCCGACATGGAAACTGCACTTCGAGCTTGGATCGCCTGGAGCTCGTTCCGTTACCGCTGCCAGGCCCGTCTCGCCGACCAGGCGGGAGAGGGCGTCATCTCCACGGCCATCGCCGTGCTGATCATGGCGCTCATCGGCGCCGCCATGTGGGCGGTCTTCCAGGCGGTGTTCAACGATGCCGGCCAGCGGATCCAGAGCAACGTCGAGCAGATCCAGTAGCGACGCGGAGGCCGGCTCCGGCGTCGTCGGCACCCTCGTCGGCGTCACCGTCTTCCTCACCCTGCTCCTGTTCGCCGTCCACCTGGTGCTGAACCTCTACGGCTCCTCGGTCGTCACCGCCGCTGCCTTCGACGCCGCCCGGCTGCGCGCCGGCGACGACGGCCGAGCGGTGAGCGAGGCGGAGGCGGAGCGCCATGCGCTCCAACTCCTCGGCGGCTACGAGCGTGACGGGCGCCTGCAGCTCTCGTGGAGCTACCCCGACACCGACGGGGACGGCGAGGCCGACGTGGTGGCCTTGCGCGTCCTGGCTGAGCACCCGACCAACTTCGCGCCCCAGGCTCGCTTCCCGTTCCAGCGCGTCGACCGCACCGTCACCGTTCGCCTGGAGCGCGTCCGATGAGGATGGGTCGGCGCCGAGTCCTGGCGCCGGTGAGGTGGCGCGACGAGGACGGCTTCGTCGGAGGGTTCGAGGCCTTGCCCTTCGGCTTCCTCGTCTTCGTGGTGGGGGTGGCGCTGCTGGTCAACGCCTGGGGGGTGGTCGACGGCACGCTCGCCGCATCGGCTGCCGCCCGGGAGGCGGCACGAGCCTTCGTCGAGTCCGACGGCCCCACCACCGGTGCGGCGATGGCCGAGGCCCGGCGAGCGGCCGCCGACGCCATCGACGGCCACAAGGCCGACCCCGGGCGCTGGGAGCTCCGCACCGAGGGCGGGGCCGAGCTGCGTCGTTGCGCCCGGGTCACCTTCGTGGTCACCTACGACGTCCCCACCTTCCGCCTGCCGTGGATCGGAGGCTTCGGAGGGGCCGTGATCACCGCCACCGGGCGTCACAGCGAGGTCGTCGATCCCTACCGGCAGGGCCTCGCCGTCGCCCCTCCTCCCGCCGGGGCCTGTCGTGGGTGAGGCTGAGCGGCGGAGCGGGGTCGACCAGGGGGGCAGCGTGCTGGTGCTGATGCCGGCGGCGGTGCTGGTGTTCCTGGTGCTGGGGGCGCTGGCCGTCGACTCCGCGGCGGTCTTCCTGGCCCAGCGTCAGCTGGCCAACGCCGCCTCTGCTGCCGCCAACGACGCCGCCACCCAGGCCGTCGACCTCGACCTGTTCTACGCCGGGGGCTCGGTCCGCCTGGTCCCGGGTGACGCGCAACGGGTGGCGGTCGCCACCGTGCGCCGGCTGGGACTCGATCACCTGAGCGAGGTGCGCCCGGTGGTCACGGTGCGAGGCGACGTGGTCGAGGTGACGGTGACCGCCCGGGCGCACCAGATCTTCGCCCCCGCCGTCCCCGGCGGCGCGGACACCGTCGCCGTGGCGGCCACGGCGGTGGCCCAGGGCCGGAGGGACTGAGCTTGCACAGAAAGCAGTGGAAGGAGCAGAATGGTCCCGTGAGCACCGCCACGAGTCCCTCCCGAACGTCGGGGACCGAGGTCGTTCGCAGCCTGGCGTGGCTCGGCATGCTCACCCTGGTGGCGTGGGGCGGGGCCGCCCTCGGGCGGGGGGCGCTGGCCCCGCCACCTCTCACCGAGCCCGGCGCCTGGGCCGACTGGGCGGCCGCCCGCAGCCCGGTGGAGGCCGGCTTCGCGGTGTTGACCCTGGTCGTGGTGGTGCTGGCCTGGTACCTGCTGGCGGTGACGGTGCTGGCCACCACCGGACACCTCCTGCGGGCCCGACGCCTCCTGCGCCTCGCCGACGTGCTCACCCTTCCGCTGCTGCGACCGGCCGTGCATGCCGCCCTCGGGCTCGGGCTGGTGGGTGCCACCGTGGCCGGTGTGGCCGCCGCTCCCGGCGCCCGCCCCGGCGTCCGACCGCTCGATCCGGCCGCTGCGGCCCTGGTGGTGGCCACCGGCGAGCCCGGCCGGGTGCCTCCGGGGCCACGGGCGGAGGGCTTCGCCGCGCCGGTGGCCGATGGGGAGGCGTCGCGCCCGGTCATGCGCCTGTTGCCGCCGGAGGGCTCCGGGTCGATCGAGACCGACGACCCGGCTTCACGCCCGGTCATGCGCCTGTTGCCGCCCGAGGCGGCCTCGTCCCCCGAGCCGGCGCCGGACCCCGACCCGTTGGTGGCGGCCGAGCCCGCGCCGGCGCCGGCGGTCGACGCCCGGTGGGAGGTCCGCCCGGGCGATCACCTCTGGTCGGTGGCGGCCCACGTGCTGGAGCAGGCGTGGGGAGCGCCGGCGACCGACGACGAGGTGGCCCCGTACTGGCGGCGCCTGGTGGAGGCCAACCGTTCTGCGCTCGCCGATCCGGCCAACCCCGATCTGCTTTTCCCTTCGCAGGTTCTGGCCGTCCCCGCACCGCCGCCGGCGCCCCGCTGACTACCGTGGCGGCGATGGACGACTGCGTGTTCTGCCGGATCGTCGCCGAGGAGGTCCCCGCCGACATCGTGGCCCGGGGCTCGCTCACCCGTGCCTTCCGTGACACCAACCCTCAGGCGCCGGTCCACGTGCTGGTGGTGCCGGTCGAGCACGTGGCCGACGTCACCGAGGTCGGCGCCCAACATGGCGAGTTGCTGGCCGAGATGGTGACCACCGCCCACCAGGTGGCGGCCCGGGAGGGTGTGGCCGAGGGCGGCTACCGCTTGGTGCTCAACGTGGGCGACGACGCCGGCAACACCGTGCCCCACCTGCACCTCCATGTGCTCGGCGGCCGGCGCCTGACCTGGCCCCCCGGCTGAGACCGCCCTGCCCCGTCGGAACTCGTCGCCCCGGCGCCAGCGCGGGGAGGCGGCGCCACCGGCATGCGGCTGGATCGGCCGCCCCGGGGGTACGCTTGGCGGGCTCGTGACTACCGTCGACGTCAAGGTCCTCGTGCCCGGCAACCACCTCATGGGCGGGCTTCTCGGCCAGCGCGACGAGTTCCTGCGCCTGATCGAGGGCGCCTTCGCCGACGTCGACATCCACGTTCGGGGCAACGAGATCAGCGTCTCCGGCGCCGACGCCGAACGGGTGGGCAAGCTCTTCGAGGAGCTGGTGGTCCTGTTGGAGCTGGGCCAGAGCCTCGACCCGGCCAAGGTGAGCCGCACCATCGACATGGTCAAGGCCGACGAGCGGCCGACGGAGGTGCTCACCACCGAGGTGCTGCGGGGCGCCAACGGGCGGACCGTCCGGCCCAAGACCAGCGGGCAGAAGCGCTACGTGGAGGCCATGCGCGACAACGTGGTCACCTTCGCCATCGGCCCTGCCGGTACGGGCAAGAGCTGGCTGGCGGTGGCCATGGCCGTGCAGGCCCTCCAGGCCAAGGTGGTCAACCGCATCATCCTCACCCGCCCGGCGGTGGAGGCGGGGGAGCGCCTGGGCTTCCTGCCCGGCGACCTCATGGCCAAGATCGATCCCTATCTGCGGCCCCTCTTCGACGCCTTGTTCGACATGGTCGAGCCCGAGGGGGTCCAGCGCCTGCTCGACCGGGGCACCGTCGAAGTGGCTCCCCTGGCCTTCATGCGGGGCCGCACGCTCAACGGCAGCTTCATCATCCTCGACGAGGCCCAGAACGCCACGCCGGAGCAGATGAAGATGTTCCTCACCCGCATCGGCTTCGGCTCCAAGGCGGTGGTCACCGGCGACGTCACCCAGGTCGACGTTCCCACCGGGCGCTCCGGGCTGCAAGGTCTGGAGCCGGTGCTGAGCGGCATCCCCGACCTCGGCTTCGTGCACCTCACCAACAAGGACGTGGTCCGTCACCGCATCGTCCAGGACATCGTCGACGCCTACGAGCGCGCCGCGCTGGCCGGCGAGGGCGGCCGGTGAGCGGGGCCGACGGGCAGCCGCCACCGGCTCTGCCCCCACACGCCACCGGCCAGCCCGAGGTCGTCGGCCACGACGAGCAGTCGCAGGTCGAGGTCGACGTCGAGTGCCTGGTGGAGCTGGCCCGGGGAGTGCTGCGCGCCGAGGGGCTCCCGGGCGGTTGCGAGCTGTCGCTGCGCTTGGTCGACGAGGACGCCATGTCCGTGCTCAACCGCGACCACATGGACGGTGACGGCCCCACCGACGTGCTGGCCTTCCCCATCGACGGCCTCGACGCCGCCGCCGGCGACGCCCCGGCCGGCGGGGCCCCGGGGATGCCGTTGCTGCTGGGCGACGTGGTGGTCTGCCCGGCGGTGGCCCGGCGCAACGCCGTCGCCCGGGGGGCCGCCACCGGCGACGAGTTGGCCCTCTTGGTCGTTCACGGCATCCTCCACGTGCTCGGCATGGACCACGCCGAGCCCGACGAGGCGGCGGCCATGCAGGCGCGCGAGCGGGCCCTCCTGGCCGATCTCCGCGCCACCGACGCCTGATGTGGTGCTTGGCGTGAAGGTGATCGAGGTCGTCGCCCTGGTGGCGGTGATGGTGCTGGTCGCCTCGGCTGCCTTCCTGGCCCTGGCCGAGACCAGCCTCACCCACCTGCCCCGCTCGAAGGCCCTGGCCCTGCAGGAGGAGGGGCGCTGGGGAGCGGCCAGCCTGCAGCGCCTGCTCGATCACCGGGAGCGGGTGCTCAACCCCATCCTGTTGCTGCTGCTGGTGTGCCACCTCAGCGCCGCCACCGTGGCCGGGCTGCTGGCGCAGTCGTACTTCGGCCCGCTGGGCGTGGCCGGCGCCACCGTCGCCCTGGTGGTGGTCATCTTCGTGTGTGCCGAGGCCGCGCCCAAGACCTACGCCCTGCAGCACACGGAGCGCTCGGCGCTGCTGGTGGCCCCGGTGGTCAGCGTGCTCGCCAGCTTGGCTCCGGTGCGCCTGCTCACCCGGGCACTGATCGGGCTCTCCAACCTGGTGCTGCCGGGCAAGGGGCGCCGGGCCGGCCCCGTGGTGTCCGAGGAGGAGCTGCTGGCCCTGGCCGACGTGGCCGTGGAGGCCGACGTCATCGAGGTGGAGGAGCGGGCGCTCATCCGCTCGATCATCGACTTCGGTGACACCGTGGTGCGAGAGGTCATGGTCCCCCGGCCCGACATGGTCACCATGGCCGCCGACGCCCTGGTGGCCGAGGCCATGGAGGTGGCCATCGCCAACGGCTACAGCCGCATCCCGCTCCAGGACGACGGCATCGACGACATCGTGGGGCTCGTCTACGCCAAGGACCTGATGCGGGCGTCACGCGAGGGGCGTACCTCGGCCACCGCCCGGACCCTTGCTCGCTCCGCCCGCTTCGTGCCCGAGACCAAGCGGGTGGCCGAGCTCATGCGGGAGATGCAGGCCGAGAAGTTCCACATGGCCGTGGCCATCGACGAGTACGGCGGCACGGCCGGCCTGGTGACCCTGGAGGACCTCATCGAGGAGCTGGTGGGCGAGATCGTCGACGAGTTCGACGTGGAGGACCCCCTGCTCGAGCCCCTGCCGGGCGGCGACGTGCGGGTGGCGGCCCGCATGCCCCTCGACGAGCTCAACGAGCTGCTGCACGTCAGCCTGCCCGAGGGCGACTGGGACACGGTGGGTGGCCTGGTGTTCAACCTCCTCGGCCACGTCCCCAGCGAAGGCGAGGCGGTGCGGGTCGACGGCCACGTGCTGCGGGCCGAGCGGGTGCAGGGCCGGCGCATCGGGCGGGTGCGGGTGAGCCGGGTGCCGGACGTGCCCCCCGACGGGGCCGACGCCGCCCAGCCGGGCTGAGGCGCCGGGCGGTGCGAGAGACCGGAGGTTCACCGATGCGCTCGGGGTTCGTGACCCTGGTGGGCCGGCCCAACGTGGGCAAGTCCACCCTGCTCAACACCATCATGGGCACCAAGGTCAGCATCGTGTCCGACAAGGTGCAGACCACCCGCCGCCAGGTGCGGGGCGTGCTCGACCGCCCCGACGCCCAGGTGGTGTTCGTCGACACGCCGGGCATGTACCAGCCCCGCGGGCGGCTGGGCCAGCGCCTGCACGAGACGGCGACCGCGTCCATCGCCGGGGTCGACGTGGTGTGCCTGGTCCTCGACGCCGGCGCCCCCCTCGGCGCCGGCGACCGCTTCGTGGCCTCCCAGGTGCCGGGCGACGCCATGGTCGTGGTCAACAAGGTCGACGTGGCGTCGCGCCGACAGGTCCTCGAGCAGCTGCGCCGGGCGGCTGAGCTGGAGCTGAGCGAGTACTTCCCCGTGTCGGCCCGGACGGGGGAGGGAGTGCCGGCGCTGGTGGACGCGCTGGTCGAGCGGCTGCCGGAAGGCCCGGCCTACTACCCGCAGGGCACGGTGACCGACGTTCCCGAGGCGTTCTGGGTGGCCGAGCTGGTGCGGGAGCAACTGCTGGCGGTGCTGCGTGAGGAGCTGCCCCACGCCGTGGCCACGCGGGTCACCGAGTGGGAGTGGCCCCGGGTGCGCTGCGAGATCCTGGTCGAGCGGGAGTCGCAGAAGGGCATCGTCATCGGCCGCCAGGGCAGCGTGCTCAAGGCCGTCGGCACGGCGGTGCGGGAGCAGCTCGCCCCGGGGGCGTACGTGGAGCTGGTGGTCAAGGTGGAGCCCGATTGGCAGCGGCGGGTGTCGTCGCTCGAAGAGCTCGGCTACTGAGGACCCCGCCGGCGGTCGCGAACGTGGCCGCGGGACGAAGTCCAGCGAACGGCTACGCCGGCTCGAGCAGCGAGAACGGACGGCGGAGGTTGCGGGCGAACAGGGCGGCTGCCATCACCGTGGCCCACAGCGTCACCTCCGGCCCGTTGGTGACGCCCCAGCCCGCCTGAAGATCCGCCAGCCAGGTCACGTAGGCGGCGACGACCACCACCGGCAGGGCGCTCAGGAGCGCGGTGCGCTGGCTTCGCGTGGCGCCGAACACGGCGAGGTAGGCGCCGGCGGCGACCAGCAGGAGCATGGGCACGTAGGCCGCGCCCAGGGCGAGCGCCGGCGGCAGCCCGCTGCCGCCCCGGAACCGGTTCCACACCGGAGCGCTGTGGCCCACCACGGCGGCCATCCCCGTCCACAGCGCCACCGAGACCCAGGCGCCGACGGCCTGGTTGGAGAAGATCCCCACCGCGCTGAAGGTGTTGCCGCCCGGCGTGGCGGCGAGCGTCAGGTGCCAGGCCAGCGTGGTGGCGGCGAGGGTGGCCGCCGCCGGCAGGGCCAGGGCCCAGGCGATCCGGCGCGGCTCCTTGCCGGCGCCGGCGCCGGGATCACCGCCGGAGGTCGAGAGCCGGGTCAGGCCCGGCTCGTCGAGTTGGCGGCGCAGCCGCCGGCGTGAGAGGAGGTAGGCGAAGGGCACCGAGCCGGCCAGGTAGCCGGCCAGGACCAGCGGCCCGGCGAGCACGCCCACCGCGGTGGCGTTGCGGGGGACGTCGACCAGCGCCAGGAGCATGGCCAGGCCCATCACCGAGGGGAACCTACCGCCGGCCCGGCGCCGTCCGGCGGCGCTGACGCCAGGACGATGCGGGAGCGGCTCCTTCGCCGCCGGCAAGGAAGGGTTCAGCCGGGGACGGCCTGACCGCCCCGGTCGGCGGCCAGCGGGACCCTGCCAGGCACCTTCGGGACCCGGAGCTCGACCGAGACCGTCCCGTGGCGGCGCTCCCAGGCCACCACGTTGAGCACCGCTGAGTACACCACCAGGCGGCTGAAGATCATCAGCCAGGCCAAGATGGCGAACACCACGCCGATGGAGCCGTACAGGGCCGAGGAGGAGGCGACGGCGCGGGGGACGTAGATGCCACCGAGCACCTTCAGCACCTCGAACCCCACGGCTCCGAGCACGGCGCCCGGTACCAGCGGCCGCCAGCCGACGTCGCGGTTGCACAGCACCTTGGCCGTCCAGAGGAACAGCGCCGTGCTCAGGCCCAGTCCGACCAGCAGGTTGAGCGGGGCCAGCAGCGGCACGAAGCGCAGCGCGGCCGTCACCGCGAACGAGGTCACGAACAGCGTGGCGGCGCCGAGGAGCCATGCCAGGGCCGTGACCTTGTCGCGGATGCCGCGGCCCTGCACCTGCCAGACCGAGTCGTAGAGGTACTGCAGGGCGCCGACCAACCCGAGCGCCGACCACAGCAATCCGACGAAGCCGACCACCGAGGCGGCCCGGCGACTCTCGCTGGCGGTGTCGATGGCGGCGGTGAGCACGCTGGCGGCATCGCCGCTGCGGGGCAGACCCAGGAAGGCGATGGCGTCACCGGCCAGGTCGGCCCGGTTGGCGGCGAAGAACCCCACCACGGCGATGGCCACCAGCACCAGGGGGAACAGCGACAGGAACCCGGCGAGGGCCACCGACGCCGCCAGGGAACCGCCGTGGACCTCGCCGAAGCGCCGCTGCACGTCCAGGGCGATGCCCAGCCAGGGCCAGCGTGCGCCGTACGTCGACCTCAGCCGCTCGAGCACCGCCCGGATGTACCCCGCAAGCGGTAGCTTCGACCGGTGGACCTCGACGGGATCGACCCCGTGCGGGTACCGAGCCACGTGGCATGCGTCATGGACGGCAACGGTCGCTGGGCCCAGAAGCGCGGCCTGCCACGCACGGAGGGCCACGCTGCCGGCGAGAAGGCGCTCCTCGACGCCGTCGAGGGGGCGCTCGAGCTCGGGTTGCGGTGGCTGACGGTCTACGCCTTCTCCACCGAGAACTGGCGGCGCCCCGTCGACGAGGTGCGCTACCTCATGCAGTTCAACGAGGGCATCCTGCTGCGGCGCCGGGACGAGCTCCACGAGCGGGGAGTGCGCATCCGCTTCGTCGGGCGTCGTGAGGGGCGGGTGCCGCGGCGGCTGGTACGGCGCATGGACGAGACGAGTGAGCTCACCCGGGACAACCGCACCATGACCCTCACCATCGCCTTCAACTACGGGGGTCGGGCCGAGATCGTCGACGCCGTGCGGGCGCTGGTCGAGCTGGGCACGCCGGCGAAGAAGATCGACGAGTCGGCCATCCGCCGCCACCTCTACGACCCCGAGATGCCCGACCCCGACCTGGTGGTGCGCACCTCGGGGGAGTACCGCATCTCCAATTTTCTTCTTTGGCAGCTGGCCTACAGCGAGCTGGTGTTCACCGACGTGTTGTGGCCCGACTTCCGCCGGGAGCACCTGTTCGAGGCGGTCCGTGAGTTCCAGCGGCGCGACCGCCGCTACGGCGGCGTCGTGGGGGAGGACTGAGCCCGGCATGGGGCTCTACCGCGAGCGGGGCGTGGTGCTGCGCACCATCAAGCTGGGCGAGGCCGACCGGATCGTGACCCTGGTCACCGAGGGCCGGGGAAAGGTCCGGGCCGTGGCCAAGGGGGTGCGCCGGACCAAGAGCCGCTTCGGCGCCCGGCTGGAGCCGCTCAGCCACGCGGCCCTGCTGTGCTACGAGGGCCGGAGCCTCGACACCATCACCCAGGCCGAGGCCATCGATCACTTCCGCCCCGTGCGCGAGGACCTCGAGCGGCTGGGCCGGGCGACGTGCCTGCTCGAGGTGGTCGACGCCGTGGTCCAGGAGGGCGAGGCCGACCCGCGCCTGTACCAGATGCTGCTCGGCGCCCTTCGCACCCTCGCCGCCAACGACGCTCCGCTGCTCGTGCCCGCCTTCTTCTGGAGGCTGCTGGCCCAGCAGGGCTTTCGCCCCGTGCTCGAGCACTGCGTCGCCTGCGGATCGGGAGGAGCGCTGGTGGCGTTCGACGTGGGCGAGGGTGGTGTGCTGTGCCCGTCGTGCCGCCACGGCACCCGCATCACCGCCGACGCCCTGGGCCTCCTGCGCCGCATCCTCGGGGGCGACCTGGTGGCCGTGCTCGCCGAGGGGCCCTTGCCGGCCGGCCCCGAGCTCGAGTACCTGGGCACCCGGGCCCTCGAGCACCATCTCGAGCGCCGGCTGCGCGCCGTCGGCGTCCTCGACCGGGCCTGAGGGCCCGGCGCAGAACTACTTGCCCGATCTAGTGAGGAACCTCGCAGGTGGAAGGGCCTGCGGACGCGCAAGTAGTTCTGCGCCGGGTCCTGAGCCACCTCCGCTGTGTAGCGGCGGCGCGCTCATCCCGTAGTGTCCAGCGG
>JAHWJR010000159.1 GCA_019348335.1 Actinomycetota bacterium | reverse complement strand
CCGTGGGCGAGGCGATCCGGCGCTGCCAGTCGCCGCCGCCAGTGTGGGTGCAGGCCTCGTCCCTCGCCATCTTCGGCGAGGGAGGCGATGAGATCGTCGACGAGCGGACCCCGCCCTCCGGCCGCGGGCCGGCCCAGATGGTCCAGGTCTGCCTGGCGTGGGAGGCGGCGTTCGCCGCGGCCACCACTGGCGTGGAGCGCACCGTGCTGCTGCGCATGGGGATCGGCCTCGGCGGTACAGGAGATCCGGCCACCGAGCGTCTCGCCTGGCTGGTCCGCCGGGGCCTGGGCGGCAAGGCCGGCTCCGGCAGGCAGTGGGTGTCGTGGGTGGCCCTCGACGACCTGCTCGACGTGATGGTGCGGGCCCTCGACGACGAGGCGATGCACGGGCTGTACCACGTGACTTCTCCCAAGCCGGTCACCAACGCCGAGATGATGGCGACCTACCGCAAGCTGCTGGGCCGCCGGTTCGGCCTCCCGGCGCCGGTGCCGGTCACCTCCCTCGGTGCGCTGCTACTCGGATCGGACCCGGCGCTGGCCCTCACCGGACGGCGCTGCGTCCCCACCCGCCTCCTGGGCGAAGGCTTCGAGTTCTCCGTCCCCCGCTTCGAGGAGGCGGCCGCCCGGGCGCTGGCGGCGACGAGCTGAGCCCGCTGCCCAGGGCGTCGCTGCGGTCACGACGAGGGAGCGCTGGAACCGGCGAGGGCCAGGACGCGTGGCAGCGTCTTGACGTAGGCGTCGAGGATGGAGCTGACGGCCGGAACCGCATCGGCGATGCCGGCGGCCTCGAACGCCGAGGGCCCGGCGACGACAGGCCACGGCAGCGAGCGAGCCCGGTCGAGCGCCAGCTGCTGCAGGCGGTCGGCACCGGGGCGGCTGGCCGACACCTGTGGCCGCAGCTGCGACCAGGCGCGGTCGAGGAGGCCCTTCTGGGCCAGCACCCGCCAGATGCTGTTGATCATGGGGGTCTCGAGCAGGGCCCGGATGTCCCCGTAGGTCGCCCAGGCCTCGACCTCCCATTGCGATGCCACGTGGCGCTGGGGCTCGACGGGCCCGGCCGGCGGCGGCTCGGGGCTGGCGGGTGCGCCATCGAGGTCGCCCTGGCCGGCGTGGAGGAGCCCGGCCGACAGGAGCAGCATCCGCCCGAGGGGACCGACGAACTCGCCGAGGACCTCGCGGACCTCGCCGTCGTCGGGCGGGTCGGCGAGATCGGCAGCGGCGCGCGAGAGCCCGGCCGCGGCCTCGGTGATCTCCTCCTCGGCCAGGCCGTGGGAAGCCTGGTCCCAGGCGAGCACCAGGTATGCCGGGCAGACCGCCAACGACTTGAAGATGCTGGGGACGAACGGCATGGACCGCAGGATCTGGCTGTAGACCGCGGCCACCCGCCCCATTGCCTCCGCCTCCTCAACCATCGGGTACGTGGCGAAGCTCTTCCGAAGGTCGCTGCCCATCGTCGCTCTCCTCAGGTTGGTCGGGCGTCCTGCCGGTCCATCCGCTGCGCCATGATCGGATCGTCATCTTGATAGCCCGGACGCTGTCGCTCGAACCACGAGGCCGGGATCGCCGCCCTCGCCTGGTGTCCCGGTCGCCGAGCTCCTGACGATCTGCGTTTGCAGCAGCCGGGCCGGGGAAGATCCTGTAGATCACTGCCCTCCGGTGCATGCTGCGCCATGCTGAGGGCGACATGCCCTCTCCAGACGAGTTTCCCGCACCTACGGAGGGGGCCAGGCGACCGGGCTCCTGGGCCCACCTGACCGGCGAGCACAGCGAGGACTCGAGCACATGACGCTGACGATCGGCACCGCTCCTTTCGGCTCGGCACCGGCCGGGAGGTTCAACTTCGATCCGAACCCGCCGGAGCACGTGCTCCACGTCGAGCCGTCGCCCCGGCGAGTCCGCGTCCGCCTCGGCCATGAGACCGTCGCCGACAGCACCGACGCACGCCTGCTCCAGCCGCCCGGACAGACCGGGCTCTACCTCTTCCCGCGTGAGGACGTCCAGATGGGCCTCCTCCATCCCAGCGCCAGGTCGGCGAGCGCACCGGCGCTCGGCGACGCGACGTTCTGGACGGTGCGGGCCGGTGACCGGACCGCCGAGGATGCGGCCTACTCCTACGAGCAGCCGCCCGAGTCCGCCTCCATGGTCAAGGACCTGGTGGCGTTCGTCTGGGACGCGATGGACGCCTGGTTCGAGGAGGACGAGGAGGTCTTCGTCCACCCCCGCGACCCGTATAACCGGATCGACGTGCTGCACACCTCCCGCCACCTGGTCGCCCGGTGGGGTGACACGGTGGTCGCCGACTCGAATCGGCCGCGGATGCTGCTCGAGACGGGTCTGGGTATCCGCTGGTACCTCCCACGCGAAGACGTCCGGACCGACCTGCTGGCGCCGAGCTACACGACGACGCGGTGCCCGTACAAAGGCGTCGCGCAGTACTGGACGCTGCGCGACGGCGACCGCGAGGAACGCGATGTCGTGTGGAGCTATCCCGAGCCGATGCATGACGCCGTCGCCGTGCGGGGGCTGCTCTGCCTGTTCGACGAGCGACTCGACGTCCAGGTGGACGACGGCCGACGCTGAGCAACCGATCGCTGTAGAAGGCCAACTGGAAGACCTGGAGCGGCGGGCCGAGCGCAGCCGATCTGGCGAGGACGAGTTGAGCGAGGAATTCGTGGCCTCGGAGCTCGAGCCCGACGATGGCTTGGCACCGGCAGGTGAAGCCACCACAGCTCGATGGCGGCCGCCCGCGACGGAGCCTCGACAAGGGCTGAGCGACGACCGCCGAGTGGGCGGTCCCACGAGTGGACGCCGTCGCGGCAGCTCGGACAGTCCGCACGGGGCTGCGACGTCCCAGCCGTTCTACCCTGTGAAGGTGTGCAAGCCGCTGACCGTGAACGTCGACGAGCACGTGCTCGAAGTGCTCCAGCGGACTGCGGCCAACGACGGCGTCCAGGAAGACGAGCTCGTCCACGAAGCGTTGCGCCGATACCTCGGCCTTCGTGGCCTGGCCGTGCTCGATGACGTCACCCGCAAGCGATCCGAGCGAGGCGTCCGTCTCGACGAGGGCGCGGCGATGGCGCTAGCGGTCAGCGAGGTCCGGGCCGCCCGCGCCGAGCGGCGGCGGGCTCGCGGCGCCTGACCGCTCGACTTTGCGCGCCGTCCTCGACGCCAACGCCATCGTCTCGGCGTTGATCAACCCGCAGGGACCGCTCGGCAGCGTCGTGACCGCCGCCTTGCAGCGGAGGTTCGTCCTCGTCGCCTGCCCGGTGCTTCTTGCCGAAGCCCGAGACGTCGTCCACCGGCGCAGCCTGCGGCGGTTCTTCGATCCCGAGGACGCAGACGAGGTCCTCACCGCAGTCGCCGGCGTCGCCGACGAAGCACCCGACCTTGTTGATCCGCCCTCGGTCGGACGCGATGCCGACTACCTCGTCGCGCTCGCCTTGTGGGCCGCCCGGGTCTCGAACCAGGCACCTTAAACGGCTCTTCGCGTTGCAGTAGGGAGCGGTAGGTAGCAGGGGATCCACCACGCGGGGCAGGGGTCCCGCCATCCAAGCCGAAGCGCCCGGTGACCCGCCTGGGTGGTGGCTCCCGCCTTGGACACCACTCGGTGTGGGACGCCACAACGGGGGTCGGTCGCTCCGTAAGCGATCACATCCTGCTCTTCGCTTGCCCATAGTTGCGCCCGGCGTAAGTACAGTATAGTATACTGATCGGTGCAGTTTACTTGCCTACTCCCTGACAACTTTCTCGCCTTTTGTGCAATGGAGAGGCTCGGCAAACAGCGGTGTAGCCCTTTAGGTGCGGACCTCGGTCCACTAATCACTCCTGTCGTTCCGTGAAGGGATGTTTGCTCGCCGAAACCCTGAGGCGGTTCGCGCCATTACTACTTTGTCGGCCGGTCCTCACCTACGCGTAAGCAGGCGTCTGCGACGGTGGACCTATCGCGTCGATTGGAAGGAGGTTAAAGATTCTTTTGGACAAATAGAGTGCCCGATACCGCGGATTAACCGGTGGCAGGTGGCAAGTCCCACCAGTATCGGCTTTCGCCAAGAACGTTTCATTCTCTGTGAACAGGAGTCCTTACGTGAAGCATAGAAACATTAGGGCATCCGCTGCTGCTCTACTCGCACTTGTAACGGCTATCGCGCTCACAACATTCGCTGGAGCCGACACCGCCGTCACTGCGACGGCCGGCCCGGTGGCGGTACCGGGAGTACCTGTGGAGGTATGCGTCCATCAGGACGACACGCCCGAGGCCGTCGATGAATGTGTCATCACGCCGGAGGCGCTAACCGTGGCGCTGACGGTGGCCGCGCGCGTCGCCAGCCCCGAGGCCGACATCATTCCACCGACGATCACACCGATCGAATGTCCGTCGGGAACCGAAGGCGTGGCGTTGAGGGTCACCACTGGCAACACGGACACGACGATTGGTGGATCGGTTACGGTAGCGATCCTCGTTGACGGGACGGTCGTAACAGAATCGATCCTCGTCGATGACGTCATCGTCGGGCCTGAGCAAACCCTCACGGTGTTCGCGTGCGCAGGGTTGGAGCCAGGGGTACCCGCCCCGGAGGTCCCGGAGATCCCGGAGGTCCCGGAGATCCCGCAGGCCCCGGAGGTCCCTGAGGTCCCGCAGGCCCCGGAGGTGCCCGAGGTCCCGCAGGCCCCGGAGGTGCCCGAGGTCCCTGAGGCCCCGGAGGTGCCTGAGGTCCCGGAGGTGCCCGAGGTCCCTGAGGTTCCGCAGGTGCCCGAGGTCCCGGAGGTGCCCGAGGTCCCTGAGGCCCCTGAGGTGCCCGAGGTCCCCGAGGTCCCCGAGGTCCCCGAGGTCCC
>JAHWJR010000158.1 GCA_019348335.1 Actinomycetota bacterium | reverse complement strand
CCGACCACCCCGACGCCGTGTGGATCTCCGAGGTCTGGACCGACCGGGAGGCCCACGAGCACTCCCTGGCGTCCGACGAGGTCACGGCGCTGATCCAGCAGGCCCGTCCCCTCATCGCCGGCATGGGGGAGCAGACCGAGCTCACCGTCCACGGCGGCAAGGGCCTGCCGCCTCGGCCGTCCTGATCTGCGTGGCGGAGCCATGAGCCAAGACCGATGGTCGGAGGTCGATCGCTACATCAGCGACGTGGTGGTGCCGTCGGATCCCGCGTTGGACGCGACGCTCGAGGCCAGCACCGCCGCCGGCTTGCCTGCGATCAACGTCGCACCCAACCAGGGGAAGCTGCTGGCGCTGCTGGTGCAGATGCGCTCGGCGCGCACCGTGCTGGAGATCGGCACGTTGGGCGGCTACAGCACCATCTGGATGGCCGGGGTGCTCCCTGCCGACGGACGGCTCGTCACCCTGGAGGCGGATCCCGCCTACGCCGAGGTGGCGCGGGGCAACGTCGCCCGGGCCGGCCTCGGCGACGTGGTCGACGTCCGGGTGGGACCGGCCCTCGCCACCCTGCCGCAACTGGCTGCCGAGGGAGCCGGCCCGTTCGACGTGGTGTTCATCGATGCCGACAAGTCGGCCAACGCCGACTATTTCTCGTGGGCGTTGAGGCTCACCAGGCGTGGCAGCCTCATCGTGGTCGACAATGTCGTGCGCGGCGGCGCGGTGGTGGACGCGGGCAGTCCCGACCCCGGCGTCCAGGGGACGCGGCGGCTCTACGAGTTGCTGGGCCGGGAGCCCCGGGTGGCGGCGACCGTGATCCAGACCGTGGGCAGCAAGGGCTACGACGGCTTCGCCCTGGCCGTCGTGACCGACGACCCGTAGCCGCGCCTGCCCTCAGGCGTCGTCACGATGCGCCAGGCCCGGGGCGCCCCGCCGCCGCGGCCGCCCCTTACGCCGCGGTGACTCGGGAGCCCTCGGCTTCGACGGGGTGGACGCGGACGTGGAAGTTGACCACGTTGACGTGACCGGTGGGGCAGCGGGCGTACCCGATGAGCCCATCGGTGGTGTGGTGGAGCGAAGCGAAGCTGGAGGGGCCAGCCACGAACGCCTGGTCGCAGGTGCGGCAGTGGAGATCGAACATGGCATCAGCATGCCGGCGAACGATCGTCAATAAAAGCGAATGTTTCTGGACCACCAGGCTTAGAAACACTACATGGTCGCCGGTAGGCTCCGGAGCGTGGACGTCACCCTCCGCCAGCTGCGCATGATCCGCGAGGTGGCGGCCCGGGGCACCATCGCCGCTGCGGCCGAGTCGCTCGGGTACACGCCGTCGGCCGTGTCCCAGCAGCTGGCGGTGCTGGAGCGGATCACTGGCGTCCCGGTGCTCGAGCGGGTGGGCCGCGGCGTGCACCTGACCGACGCCGGCCGGGAGCTGGTGCATCACGCCCAGGTCGTGCTCACCAAGATGGAGGAGGCCCAGGCGGCGATCGAGGAGGTCGCCACCGTGCCTCGTGGCAACGTGCGGCTCGCCATCTTCGAGTCCTTCGCCAGCTCGCTCATGCCCGAGGTGGTGCACCGCCTCTGGGAGTCGCATCCCAAGCTGGTCGTGCGGTCGGTGGAGCTCGACCCCGACAAGGCGCTGAACACCCTGGTCATGGGCAGCACCGATGTGGCCCTGGTGGTCGACTACCCGCACGCCCCGAGCCCTCGCCCCCGTGGGGTCGAGCGGCGCCTCCTGCGCGAGGAGCGCTTCCGCCTCGTCGTCCCCGCCGACGACGAGCTGTCCGGCGTCGTCGACCTCGCCGATCTCGCCGACCGGGCCTTCGTGATGGGGTCGGCCGACACGAGCTGGGGGCGCAGCGTCCTTCAGGCGTGCCGGGAGGCGGGGTTCGACCCCGACATCCACCACGAGATCGACAAGACGCCGGCGACGCTGCAGCTCGTCGCCGCCGGCGCCGGCATCGCCCTGATCCCCGACCTTGCGCTCACCGACACGCCGGCGGCGGTGCGCATCCTCGACCTGGCCGAACCCGTGGCCCGCACCATCGAGGTCGCCTACCGGGAGGCCAGCCTCCGCCGACCGGCCATCCGTGTCGTGCTCGAGACCATCGTCGACGTGGCCGGAGCCGTCGAGCGCTGAGGCGGACGCAGGCAGGGCCAGACGTGACGACGTGACGCGCTGGCCGAAGCGGTGAATACCAAGATGATGGACATCCCGACGCCGAGGTGAGCATGGGCGATCCGCGTTCCGACGAGGAGCTCGTCCCCCTGGCCGGCTCCGACCCGGCGGCGTTCGAGGAGCTGTACCGCAGGACGGTGGGCAGGGTCACCGGCTTCGCCGTTCGCCGGTGCACCACGCCCGAGGACGTGGCCGACCTCGTGGCCGCCACCTACCTGGCGGTGATCGGCTCGGCCCACCGCTTTGACCCGCAACGGGGCGCGGCCCTGCCGTGGTTGCTGGGCATCGCCGCTCACCAACGCGCCAACGGCCTGCGACGTTCCGGTCGCGAGATGGCGGCTCTGGGCCGCCTCGCCGGGCGGTCCCTGCTGGACGAGGACGACTACGAGCGCCTCGAGGAGCAGATCGACGCTGCCCGACTGGCTCCCCAGCTGCAGTCGGCCATCGAGACACTTCCGGCAGGGGAGCGCCGGGTCGTCGAGCTCACCGGTTTCGGGGGCCTGAACCTCGCCGCCGCGGCGGCAGCACTGGACATCCGCCCGGCGACCGCCCGGATGCGGCTGAGCCGGGGCCGCAGGAAGCTCCGGCGCCTTCTCGGAGATGACGGAATCGCCACCCAGATCGGGGTCGACGCCGGTGACACCTCGCTGCTGCCCCCGTCCGTGCTGAAGGAGAGGCCATGACCAGGACGACCGAAGAGCTCCCCGGGTTCGAGGAGCGTCTCCTCTCTGAGCTACGCCAGGTGGTGGAGGAGCGGCAGCGAGGGCGCCCCGGCACCACCGCCCCGAGGCTTGCCCCTCGACCGCCGTCCATCCCCCCTCGCCGGCGCCTCCTCGTCCCCGCCGCCGCGGCGCTGGTGGTGCTGCTCGCCGCCGGCGTCGTCGGCATCGTCGTCCCGGGGAGCTCGCACGCCTCGACCTACTCCATGGAGACACTGCCCAGCGGCCGGATCCACGTGGTGCTGGCGCCGGACTTCGACGAGGCCGAGCGCCTTCGGGACGAGCTCGAGAACGCCGGGGTGACCGTGCAGCCCGTCACCATCACTGCCGCCCCCGCCCTCGTGGGCGCCATCGAGATCCTCCCGCTGGGCCAGCACGGCTGGTCGGTGACCGCCTCGAAGCCGGAAGGACTGGAGGTCGGTGACGGCGAGTTCTGGATCGATCCGCAGCGCTACGACGGCTCCGTGGAACTGCTCGTCTACGTCGCCCCCCGCCCGGGCGAGCCCTGGCAGCAGGCGCCGTCGGTGTTCCACCCCGACGAACCGCTGGGCGGGCTGCCCTGCTCGCTGGACGGCCCCCTCACCACGGAGGCGCTCGAGGCCGCCGCCCGCCAGGTCGGCATCGAGAAGTTCACCTGGCTGGCTCAAGCAGGCGATCCCACGGGGAACGAGGTGCGCCTCGACGAGAGCGCCGAGCGACCCGAGGGCGAGGTAACGGCGGCGATGTTGCGGGCCCCGGGGGAGCTCGAGGTGTTCGTCCGTCCCACGGATGTGGTGGAGCGCTTCGGCCACGTCGGGCCGCCGTCGATGAACCGCAACCTCCACGGCACCGAGGAGCCGGCGTGCACGCCCGAGCTCGCCGCCCGCTGGTAGCTACGGCTGTTAGCCGACGCTCACCGTGCCCTTCATGATCGGGTGGAGCGTGCAGACGTAGTCGTAAGTGCCGGGGTGGTCGAAGGTCCGCTGCCACCCGCCGGTCCTCAGCTTGGGGCTGGCTGGGCCGCCGTCGAAGGCCACGTTGTGGGGCATGCGATCCTAGAATGACCACGTCACCGTCTCGCCGGCTTCAATCTCCACCGCCTCGGGCTCGAACCTCATGTCGGCCACGACGACGGCGGTAGCGGCGTCGCCGGCCGGTCTCGGGGCGCTGCGCTCGCCACTGCCGTCACCACCACATGCCGCGGCGGCTACAGCGAAGACGGCGAGGAAGAGTAGCGAGGTTCTCGAGAGCACAGTGATCCCCGGTGGGCTTGCGGTTCTCCGTGACGCTGGGCCGACCGTTGACAGCGTCGTCCGTGCCAGGGTGCCCGATTAGCCTGACCGGCGCGGACAGCCCCTCGCCAACCGGGCGACACCGGGTCGATGGCCGACCCGCCGTGGCCGTTGCCAGAGCACCTTTCCATCCCAAGCCCCCGTAGCTCAGGGGATAGAGCGTCGGTTTCCTAAACCGTGCGTCGCAGGTTCGAATCCTGCCGGGGGCGCCAGCGAAGTCTCGGGTGTGAGAGCTGCGGTGTGCCGACGCGATCAACACCCGGGACCCCGGGCAGGAGTGATCGCCGACACCATCGAACCTCGACGTCCCGGCCTAAGGGCATGGGTCTCGGCATCCGATCAGCAGGCAACATTCAGCCGCGTCCGGCGACACCCCGGCGTGGGTGGAGGACCCGGAGTGGGAAGCGGCGGCTCCCGGTCGCGGGAGCACCAACATCCGGCGCAGCGCCGGCGGGATGGCGGAGGTCTTGCGGCCGGAGCGCACGCACGGTTTCCGAATGGGTGGCGGGGGCCTGTGGCCTCAGCGCAGTTGGCTCCAACCCCTGGTGAAAGCGGGGTTGGAGCCAGTGCCTCTACGACTTCACGTTGATCAGGGGTTGCAGTTGATGAGGACGTCGCCGTCCGGGGCGGGCCCCTGGCAGAAGTCGGTGCCTTGTCCGCCATCGAGCAGGTCGACAC
>JAHWJR010000022.1 GCA_019348335.1 Actinomycetota bacterium | reverse complement strand
GTCGCCCCGGACGACCATGCCGAGCGGGGCGTCGCCCAGCGGGTGCGCACGGTTGCCCTGCCGGCCGAGCGGGGTTCCATCTTCGACCGCAACGGCAACGAGCTGGCCTTGTCGGTGCGCCAGCACGCGGTCTGGGCCGATCCCGCGCTGGTCGGCGACCCGGCCGGCCACGCCGCTGCGCTGGCGCCGGTCCTGGAGGTCGGGGAGGCGGAGCTGCACCGGCGCCTGGCCGCCGACGGGAGCCGCTTCGTCTACCTGGCCCGCCAGGTGGGCGACGAGGCCGCGGCCGAGGTCTCCCGGCTCGATCTCGAGGGCGTGGCCCTGCTCGACGAGCCCCGGCGCTTCCGCCCGGCCGGCGACCTGGCCGTCTCGGTCCTGGGTGACGTCGACCCCGACAACCGGGGCGTCTCCGGCCTCGAGCTCGAACACCAGGAGCGCCTGGCCGGCGCGCCGGGAGAGCTCCTCGTCGAGCGGGGGGCCGACGGGCGAACCATCGCCGCCGGGGAGCGGCGCCTCTCGCCTCCGACCCGTGGTGACGACCTCGTGCTCACCATCGACCGTTCGTTGCAGTACCACGTCGAGCAGTCCCTGGCCGAGCAGGTGACCGCCACCGATGCCCGCGGCGGCATGGCCGTCGCCATGGACCCCGACAGCGGGGAGGTGCTGGCGCTGGCCAGCATCGGGCGGGACGGCGACGGCGAGCCCCGGCCCACCGCCCACAACGCCGCCCTGACCTCGGTGTTCGAGCCGGGATCGGTCAGCAAGGTGCTCACCCTCTCGGCGGTGCTCGAGGAGGACCTGCGCGACCCCGGCGACGTGCTGACCGTGCCCGACACCCTCCAGGTGGGCCCGAAGCCGTTCACCGACAGCGAGCGCCACGAGCCCCTGCCCCTGTCGGTGACCGACATCCTGGCCCAGTCGTCCAACGTGGGGACCATCCTCCTGGCGCAGGAGCTGGGCATGCAGCGCCTCGACGACTACCTGCGGCGCTTCGGGCTGGGCGCCACCACCGGGCTGGGCTTTCCCGGCGAGAGCGGCGGCATCCTCCCCGATCCGGAGGAGCAGTCGAGCACCGCGATCGGGTCGGTGTCCATCGGCCAGGGGATCGCCGTCAACGCCGTGCAGATGCTCGCCGCCGTCAACGTCGTCGCCAACGGCGGGACCTACGTCCAGCCGAACCTGGTCCGCTCCGTGGTCGACGGGGAGGGCACGGAGCACCCGGCGTCCCCGGCGGAGCGCCACGAGGTCGTGTCCCCCGAGACGGCGGACGAGATGAAGGCGATGCTGGCCCGTGCCGTGAGCGAGGGCACCGGCATCAACGCCCAGGTCGCCGGCTACGAGGTGGCCGGCAAGACGGGGACGGCCCGCAAGCCCTCGACGCAGTTCCGGGGGTACGAGCCCGGCGCCTACATGGCCGTCTTCGCCGGCTTCGTCCCCGCCCAGCAGCCCGAGCTGTCGCTGATCGTGGTGCTCGACGAGCCCCACCCCTACTACGGCGGCATCGTGGCCGCCCCGGTGTTCGCCGACATCGCCGAGTACGCCCTGCGGCTGTTCCGTGTCCCGCCGCCCGCCGAGGTCGACGTGGCCTCGCTGTCGCCGGCCGGTATGCCCCCCACCAGGGCCGCGCTGCCGCGAGACTGACCCGGTGAGCCCTCCTGTCCCCGTCCCCGTCACGCGCTGCCATGCGACTCGCCGACCTCGCCGCTGAGCTCGAGGTGGTGACGCTGGAGGGCGACCTCGACGTCGACGTCACCTCTCTCACCCACGACTCGCGGCGGGCCGCACCCGGTGCGCTGTTCTGCTGCGTCCCCGGCCGTCGTGCCGACGGTCACCGCCACGCCACCGAGGCCGTGGCCAGGGGAGCGGTGGCGCTGCTGGCCGAGCGCCACGTCGACGTGGACGTGCCCCAGGTGCTGGTCGGTGACGCTCGCGTGCAGATGGGCCGAGCTGCCGCGGCGTTCTGGGGGCACCCGTCGCGGCGCCTGCGCGTGGTCGGCGTCACCGGCACCAACGGCAAGACCACCACCACCTGGATGCTGCGGGCGGTGCTCGAGGCGGCGGGGCTGCCCACCGGGGTGATCGGGACGCTCGGAGGGGCGCGCACCACCCCGGAGGCTCCCGACCTGCAAGCCGAGCTTGCACGGCTGGCCGACGGCGGCGCTGCCGCCGTGGCCATGGAGGTGTCCTCCCATGCCCTCGCCCTCTCCAGGGTCGAGGGCACGCGCTTCGACGTGACCGTGTTCACCAACCTGGGCCACGACCACCTCGACTTCCACGAGTCGTTGGAGCAGTACTTCGCGGTCAAGGCCCGGCTGTTCGAGCCCGAGCTGACGTCGGCCGCGGTGGTGAACCTCGACGATCCCCATGGGCGGCTCCTGCTCGAGGCCTGCCGCGTCCCGACACGGGGTTACTCGTTGTCCGACGTGGGAGACGTCGAGGTCGGGCTGGTGGCCAGTGCCTGCACGTGGCGGGGGCGGCGCATGCAGATCCCGTTCGGCGGCGTGGCCAACCTCTCCAACGCCCTGGCCGCCGCCACCGCTGCGGTCGAGCTCGGCGTCGAGGAGGACGCGGTGATCGAGGGGCTGCGCTCGGCCCCACCCATCCCCGGGCGCTACGAGGTCATCGACGCCGGCCAGCCCTTCACCGTGGTCGTCGACTACGCCCACACCCCCGACGCCCTGCGCCAGTTGCTCACCGCCGCCCGGGCCGGCACCGAGGGGCGGTTGACCGTGGTGTTCGGTTGTGGCGGCGACCGGGACGTGGAGAAGCGACCGCTCATGGGGCGAGTGGCCGCGACACTGGCCGACGCCGTGGTGGTGACGTCCGACAACCCTCGTCACGACGACCCGTCGGCCATCGCCGAGCAGGTGGTCGCCGGCGCCGATGGCCCGGCCGCGCTCGAGGTGGAGCTCGACCGCCGCGCCGCCATCCGCTCCGCGCTGGCGTCGGCCCAGCCGGGCGACGCCGTGCTCGTGGCCGGCAAGGGACACGAGACGACCCAGACGGTCGGGACCCGGACCCTCCCGTTCGACGACCGGGACGTCGTCCGCGACGAGTTGGCCTCCCTCGGCCTGGCCGCCGGCGAGCGGCCGTGATCCCCCTTCTCATCGCCGGCGGCGTCGCCTTCGTGGCCTCGCTGGTCAGCACGCCGTTCCTCGTCACCTGGTTGAAGGCCAACGGCATCGGACAGCCGATCCGCGAGGACGGGCCCCAGGGCCACATCACCAAGACGGGCACGCCGACCATGGGCGGCGTGGCCATCGTCGGCGCCGGCCTGCTCGGCTATCTCATCGCCCACCTCAAGAACGGGGCCATCTTCACCTGGGCCGGGATCCTCACCATGCTGGTGATCGCCGGGGCCGGCTTCGTGGGCCTGCTGGACGACTGGATCAAGGTCAAGCACTCCCGCAACCTGGGTCTCAACAAGCGCACCAAGTTCGCCGGCCTCACCCTGGTGGCGGGGTTGTTCGCGGTGCTGGCCGTCGATCTGGCGCGGGTCTCCACCGAGCTGTCGTTCACCCGCATCGGCTCCACCGGCATCGAGCTCGAGCCGGTGCTGTGGGGGCTGTGGGCCATGTTGCTCGTCCTCGGCACCACCAACGCCGTCAACCTCACCGACGGTCTCGACGGCCTGGCCGCCGGCTCGGGTGTGTTCTCCTTCTCGGCGTTCGTGGTCGTGGGCTTCTGGGCCTTCCGCCACCCGGAGGTCTACCGCTACACCCAGGCCCTCGACCTGGCCGTGGTGGCGGCGGCCATGACCGGGGCCTGCGCCGGCTTTCTGTGGTGGAACGCCGCCCCGGCGCGCATCTTCATGGGCGACACGGGCTCGCTGGCCATCGGGGCCGGCCTGGCCGCCCTGGCCCTGACCACCAACACCCACCTGCTCCTGCCCATCGTCGGAGGCCTGTTCGTGATGGAGACGTTCTCGGTGATCGTGCAGGTGGCTTCGTTCCGCCTCTTCCACCGGCGGGTCTTTCGCATGGCGCCCATCCATCACCACTTCGAGCTCGGGGGCTGGCCCGAGACCACCGTGATCGTGCGGTTCTGGATCCTCGCCGGCATGTCCACGGCGTTGGCCATCGGCGTCTACTACGCCGACTACCTCTCCACCGGGGCGACCGGTTGAGCCCGGCGCGGGCCCTGGTGGTGGGGCTGGGTGTGGCAGGGGAGGCCGGCGCCCGGCGCCTGGCCGAGCGGGGCTGGTCGGTGACCGTCGTCGAGGACCGGCCTGGTGAGGCCAGCCGGGCCCGGGCCGGCGCCCTCGCCGCCTCGGGCGTGACCACGCTGGAGACGCCCTCGCCGGCGACCCTGGCCGCCCTGGTGGACCAGGTCGAGCTGGTCGTTCCCAGCCCCGGGGTTCCCGCCGCCCACCCCGCCATCGCCGCCGCGCTGGCGGCGGGCGTCGACGTCTGGAGCGAGTTCGAGCTGGCGGCCCGCTGGTCGGCGGTCCCCCTGGTGGCCATCACCGGCACCAACGGCAAGACCACGGTGACCACGCTGGTCGAGCGGATGCTGACCGCCACCGGGCTGCGCACGGTCGCCGCCGGCAACAACGACCTCCCGCTGGTGGACGCCATCGCCGGCGAGGCCGATCTCGACGTGGTGGTCGTCGAGGCGTCCTCGTTCCGGCTCGAGTTCACCCGCACCTTCCGGCCCCGGGTGTCGTCGTGGCTCAACCACGCCGAAGACCATCTCGACTGGCACGGGACCATGGAGCGCTACACCGCCGCCAAGGCGCGGATCTGGGCCTGCCAGGGGCCCGACGACGTGGCGGTGGCCAACGCCGAGGACCCGGTGGTGATGAAGGCGGCCGGCGACGTGCGGGCCCGCCTGGTGACCTTCGGCCTGGAGCACGGTGACTGGCGGGTGGCCGACGGGCGCCTGTTGATGCCCGACGGGCAGGCGTTGCTGGCGGTGGACGACCTCTGGCGCCGGCTGCCCCACGACCTGGGCAACGCCCTGGCCGCCGCCGCGGTGGCGTGCGCCGCCGGCGCCGACCTCGAGGCGGTGCGCCAGACGCTGCGTGCCTTCCGGGGCCTGCCCCACCGGGTGTGCCTGGTGGCCGAGCACGACGGCGTGCGCTTCTACGACGACTCCAAGGCGACCGATCCTCACGCCGCCGCCGCCGCCGTGGCCGGGTTCCCGTCGGTGGTCCTCATCGCCGGCGGCCGCAACAAGGGCCTCGACCTGTCGGCGCTGGCCGGCGCCGGCGATCGGGTGCGGGCGGTCGTCGCCATGGGGGAGGCGGCCGAAGAGGTCGAGGCCGCCTTCGCCGGCGCCGCCGGCGCCGGGGCGGTCCCCGTCGCCCGGGCATCGACGATGGACGAGGCGGTGGCCGCCGCCCGGGCCGCCGCCACCCCCGGTGACGTCGTGCTGCTGTCGCCCGGCTGCGCCTCCTACGACTGGTACTCGTCCTACGCCGAGCGGGGCGACGACTTCGCCCGGGCGGTCGCCGACTCCATCGGGGCGCGGTCGTGACCGCTCGCCGCCGCGCCCTCACCCCGGTGCCCTCGGTCGGCGCCTCCGTCGGGCGCCGGCCGGAGGGCCCCCGAGACGGGAGTTCGTCCGCGCCGTCGAGCTTCCTGTTGATGGCGGTGCTGGTGGCCGTGCTCAACGGCATCGGCCTGGTCATGGTCCTGTCGGCCTCGTCGGTCCAGTCGCTGGCCGAGCTGGGCTCGACGTGGGGCTACTTCATGCGCCAGGCCACCTGGCTGGGCGTGGGCACCGCCGCGCTGGCCTGCACCCTGGCGGTCGACTACCGCCGGTGGCGCCGCCTCGCCGTGCCGCTGCTCGCCCTGTCGGGGCTGCTGCTGGTGGCGGTGCTGTCTCCCCTCGGCGTGAAGGTCAACGGGGCCCAGAGCTGGCTGGCCGTGGGCTCCGCCCGCATGCAGCCAGCCGAGCTGGTCAAGCTCGCCTTGTTGTTGTTCTGCGCCGACCTGCTGGCCCGCCGTGCCCACCGGCTGCACGACAGCTCCCTCACCCTGCGTCCCATCCTCGTGGTGGCGGGCGCCGTCACCGTGCTCATGATGCTCCAGCCCGACCTGGGCACGACCATCGTGCTGGCGTCGATCGTCGGTTCGGTGCTGTTCCTGGCCGGCGTCCCCCTGGTTCGCCTGACCGGCGTGCTGGCGCTGGCCTCGGCCGGGTTCGTGGCGCTGGCCATGAGCGCGGCGTACCGCCGCGACCGCATCCTCGCCTTCCTCCACCCCACCGAGGACCCCATGAACACCGGCTACCAGCTGACCCAGTCGCTCACCGGCGTGGCCTCGGGCGGGTTGTTCGGTGTGGGGCTGGGCGCCAGTCGGGCCAAGTACGGCTTCCTGCCCAACGCCCACACCGACTTCATCTTCGCCATCATCAGCGAGGAGCTGGGCCTGGTCGGGGCGCTGCTGGTGCTGGGGCTGTTCGTGGCCTTCGCCGTGGTCGGCGTGCGCATCGCCATGCAGGCACCCGATCGCTTCGGCATGCTCGTCGCCGGCGGGATCACCGCCTGGCTGCTGGCCCAGGCCGTGGTGAACATCGGCGGCGTTCTCGGCCTGCTCCCCATCACCGGGCTGACGCTGCCCTACATCTCCTTCGGCGGCTCCTCCCTGGTGGTCACCATGGCGGCCACCGGCATCCTGTTGAACATCGCCCGCCAGGCGAGTGCCCGGGGGCGGCGTCAGACGGCGTAACCGCCGGCGCCCAGGAGGTGGCGGTTGTCCCGGATCCAGTCCGACGTGCGCCGCAGGCCCTCCTCGAGGGGCACCTCGGGCACCCATCCGGCCCACTCGCGGGCCCGGGTGTTGTCGCACAGCAGCCGCTCCACCTCGCTGCCGGGAGGCCGGAGGCGGGCCGGGTCGGTGGTGACCGTCGCCGTGCCGCCGGTGATGGCGATCAGCAGCTGCACCAGGTCGCCGATGGAGATCTCCCGGCCCGAACCGATGTTGACCACCTCTCCCACCGCCCGGTCGCAGGCGGCCACGGCGAGGAAGCCGGCCACGGTGTCGTCGACGTAGTTGAAGTCGCGTGTCGGGGTGGTCGTCCCCAGCTGGATCTCCTCGGCGCCGGCGTGGAGCTGGGAGAGGATGGTGGGGATGACGGCCCGGGTCGACTGCCGGGGCCCGTAGGTGTTGAACGGGCGGACGACGGCCACCGGCAGCTCGAAGGCGTGGAAGAACGACAGCGCCATCATGTCGCCGCCGATCTTGGAGGCCGAGTACGGCGACTGCGGCTGCAGCGGGTGGTCCTCGGAGATGGGCACCGACAGGGCGGTCCCGTAGGTCTCACTGGTCGAGGTGTGCACCATCCGGCTCACGCCGGCCCGCAGGCACGCCCGGGCGACGTGAGAGGTGCCGGTGACGTTGACCTGCACGTAGCTCTCGGGCGCCAGGTAGCTGTAGGGGATGCCGATGAGCGCAGCGAGGTGGAAGACCACGTCACAGCCGTCGACGGCGGTGAACACCCGCTCGGCGTCCCGCACGTCACCCGGCAGGACCCGGACCTCGCCGTGGACCTCGGGGTCGAGCCAGCCCGCCCGTCCGAACGGGTTGTAGTGGACCAGGGCCCGCACGTCGGCGCCCTCGCGGACCAGCCGCTCCACCAGGTTGCTGCCGATGAAGCCCTCACCTCCGGTGACCAGCACCGACCGACCGTTCCAGTTCACGGGCTCCACCTCCTTGCCGGCGCCGGCGACGGCGGCGAAACCTACACCTCCTCGCCGGTGGCGAAGTAGACCAGGGCGGCCTCGAGCTCGTCGAGGGTGCCGATGTCGATGAACTTCTCGACGATGGGGAAGGCGGTGATCGGCCGCCCGTCGGCCAGGGCGGCCTCCACCAGGTCGGGCATGCCGAAGAACGTGTTGCGGGGGACCATGGCCACCACGTCGGGCTCGACGACGTAGATGCCGGCGTTGCACTGCTGGGAGATGGTGGGCTTCTCGTCGATGCCGGCCACCCGCTCGCCGTCGAGCCGGAGCACCCCGTAGGGGATCTGCACCTCGTGGCGGAACGCCCCCACGGTGACCGACGCGCCCTGCTGATGGTGGAAGTCGACCAGGCGGGCGAAGTGCAAGGCGGTGACCTGGTCGGCGTTCATGACCAGGACCGGTCCTGCCGGCGGCTCGGGCAGCAGCGACAGGGGACCGGCGGTGTGGAGCGGCTTGTGCTCACGCAGGTAGCGCAGGCGCACCCCGTAGGCCTCGCCGTCGCCGAGGCGCTCCTCGAACACCTCGGCCTTGTAGTTGACCGAGAGGTGGACGTCGACCACGCCGGCGTCCCTGAGGGCTCCCAGCAGGCGCTCGACGATGGTCGTGCGTCCCACGGTGAGCAGGGGCTTGGGCACCTTGTCGGTGAGCGGCCGCAGCCGCTGGCCCCGCCCGCCGGCGAGGATGACGGCGCTGACCGCCGGCCGGGCCCCGCCCACGTCGGCCAGGTGGCGCAGGCCCACGACGTCGTCACCGTCGACGACGGCGGCGGCCGGCAGCTTGCGCCGCTCGAGCAGGCCCAGGACCTCGTCGTCGGGCGTCGCCGGCGACACCAGCGCCGGGTCGTCCCCCATGACCTCGGCCACCGGGACGCTCAGCTCGGCGCCACCGAGCACCGCCCGGCGGATGTCGCCGTCGGCGATCGTGCCGACGACCGTGCCGCGGTGGTCGGTCACCACCGCCAGGCCGCCGCCGTTCTGCATCTGGAGCAGGGTGTCGCCGACCTGGTCGTCGACGAACACGGTGAGGGGCACGTTCACGACGCCGTCCCCGCCAGCTCCAGCGCCCATGCCGCCAGCTCGTCGGCGGCCCGCGGATGGGCGATGGAGCGCAGGGCCGAGCCCATGCGCTCGAGCTCGGAGCGGTCGTCGAGGACCCGCTCGAGCAGGGGGCCGACGACTTCGGCGGTGGCCTCGTGGTCACGCACGAGGAAGGCGGCGCCGGCCTCGACCAGTGCGGCGGCGTTGCGCGTCTGGTGGTCGGAGGGGGCGTGGGGATAGGGCACGAGCACGGCCGGAAGGCCGACCACGGCCAGCTCGGCCACCGTCCCGGCGCCGGGTCGGCACACGGCGACGTCGGCGGCGGCGTAGGCGTGGTCCATGCGCTCGATGAACCGGGTCACCTCCACCAGCTTGTCGGCGCCGGTGGCCGCCACCGCCGCCTGCGCCTCCTCGAGGTTGCGGGCGCCGGCCTTGAGCAGGATCCGCACGTCGCCGCGGTGGCGCCAGCGCTGGGCCAGCCCCACGGCCAGCCGGTTGAGCGACGCCGCGCCCTGGCTGCCCCCGCTGACCAGGACGAACCGGGTGCCGTCGTCGAGCCCGAAGGCCTGCCGGGCCTCGTCCCGCAGGGCGTCCCGGTCGAAGCCGGAGAGCTCCGGGCCGAGGGGCATGCCCACGGTGCGCACCGTGGCCGACGCCGGGAAGGCGGAGACCACCTCGTCGAAGGCGGTGGCCACGTTGCGGGTGAGCCGGGCGGCCACCAGGTTGGCCTTCCCGGGGACGGCCCCGGACTCGTGGACGAGAGCGGGCACGCCCGCCAGGCGGGCGCCGAGGATGAGGGGGATGCTGGCGTAGCCGCCCATGCCCACGGCCACGTCGGCGGCCCGCCGGCGCAGGATGCTGCGAGCCTGCACCGCCGCCCGGACCAGAGCGGCGGGGAGCACCGCCCGTCTCCACCCGGAGAAGGGGACCATGTCCACCAGGTCCAGCTCGTACCCGGCGCCGGGGATCAGCTTTCCCTCCAGGCCCCGCGGGGTGCCCACGAAGGAGACCCGGGCGCCGGGCGCCACCCGGCCCAGGGCACGCCCGAGGGCCAACCCGGGGTAGATGTGGCCGCCGGTCCCGCCGGCGGCGATCACGATGCTCGGTGCCATGGGCGCGGCAGCCTAGGCCCAGGAGGCCGGCGTGGCGGACCTGCGGGCGTGCGGCGGGACGCCACCCCGCCCCCGGGTACGGTCGGGCGAATGCTCGATCTGACCACACCCCGGCGGGTGCACGTGGTGGGTGTGGGGGGGTCGGGCATGGGGCCCATCGCCACCATCCTCGTCGCCATGGGCCACACCGTCTCCGGGAGCGACCTCGCCGCCTCGCCGCGGCTCGACCGGCTGCGATCGCTGGGGGTGACCGTCCACGTCGGCCACGCCGCCGAGCACGTGGCCGGCGTCGACGTGGTCGTCGTCTCCACCGCCGTGGCCTCCGACAACGCCGAGGTGGTCGCCGCCCGGGCCGCTGGCATCCCCGTCGCCCGCCGGGCCGAGGCCCTGGCCGCCCTGTGCGCCGTCCGCCGGGCCCTGGCCGTGAGCGGGACCCACGGCAAGACCACCACCACGGCCATGCTCGCCGTGGTCCTGCGGGAGGCGGGCCTGCGCCCGTCGTTCCTGGTGGGTGCGGAGGTGACGGGACTGGGCGAGAGCGCCACCTGGGACGAGGGGGAGTGGTTCGTGGTCGAGGCCGACGAGAGCGACGGGACGTTCCTCGAGCTCGGTGCCGACGCGGTCATCGTGACGAGCGTGGAACCCGACCACCTCGAGCACTACGGCAGCTTCGACGCCCTGCGGGACGCCTTCGCCCGGTTCGTGGTGTCGGCGCCCGGGCCCAAGGTGGTGTGCGTCGACGACCCGGTGGCCGCCGAGCTCCCCGAGCTGGCCGGCGCCGGCGACTGCCTGACCTACGGCACGGCGGCGGCGGCCCGCTACCGCATCGTCGATCCCGAGCTCGGCGGCCGGCGGTCGGCGTTCACCCTGGAGGGCGACGGCGAGCGCCTGGGCCGCATCGAGCTGGGGGTGCCCGGTCTGCACAACGTCAGCGACGCCGCCGCCGCCGCCGTGGCGGCCATGGCCATCGGCGTGCCCTTCGACGCCGTGGTGCGCGGCCTGGGCCGCTTCTCCGGGGTGGCCCGCCGGTTCGAGTGGCGGGGCGAGGCCGGCGGCGTCACCTTCGTCGACAGCTACGACCACCTGCCCACCGAGGTGCGAGCGGCGCTCGCCGCCGCCCGTGCCGGGGGGTGGCGACGGGTGGTGTGCGTGTTCCAGCCGCACCGCTACACCCGCACCGCGGCGCTCGCCGGCGAGTTCGCGTCCGCCTTCGACGAGGCGGACGTGCTGGCGGTGACCGACGTCTACGCCGCCGGGCAACAGCCCCTGCCCGGGGTCACGGGGAAGTTGATCGTCGATGCCGTCCTCGATGCCCGGCCTCACCGGCGGGTGGCATGGCTGCCCGGGCGCCCCGAGCTCCTCGCCTGGCTGCGCAGCGAGCTCCGTCCCGGTGACCTGTGCCTGACGCTGGGCGCCGGCGATCTCACCACCGTGCCCGACCAGGTCCTGGCCATGCTCGGCGGCGCGAGCGCGCCGGGTACCTGACCGGCGAGGGTCCGCGCCTCGGCCCTGGCCACGGGCCAGGATGAGGCAGTGGAGGCGAGCCAGCTCGACCTCGGGCATCTCGACGTGCGCCCGACGGGCTTCGACGACGGCACGCCCGCTCCGGGAGGCCGCTCGTGACCACGGTCCCTCCCGAGAAGTGGCCGTTGCCGGTCGACCCCCGCCTGCGTGCCCGCCGGCAGGCGGTTCTGCGCTCGGAGGGTCGCCGGCGCCTCCGGCGCCTCGGCGTGGTGGCCGCCGGCGCCGGCGTGGGTCTGACCGGCTGGCTGCTGGCGCTCTCGCCCCTGTTGGACGTGGACCAGGTCGTGGTGCGCGGCGCCGAGCGCAGCGGGCCCGAGGTGGTGCGCGAGGCCACTGGTGTCGCGCCGGGCGAGGCCATGGTGACCCTCGGCCTCGGACGGGCCGTTGCCGCCGTCGAGGCGCTGCCGTGGGTCGCCACCGCCACGGCGGAGCGGCGCTGGCCGGGCACCGTGGTGGTGTCGGTGGTGGAGCGACGCCCGGTGGCCACCGTGTCGGTGGCGCAGGGGGAGGGGGCGCAGGGCGGGCCGAGGTGGATGTTGGTCGACGACCAGGGTCGCCTCCTGGCGTTCGTCGAGGAGCCACCGCCGGAGCTGGCCAGGATCGACGGAACAGCGCAGGGCGCTCGGCCCGGTGCCGAGGTCGGTCCGGCGGTGGCCGGCGCGCTCGAGCTGCTCACCCGGTTGCAAGAGGCCCTGCCCGGACCGCCGCCCGGGGTCGCCGTGGGGCCCGGTGGCGCCCTCGAGGCGGTGGTGTGGGCCCACGACGGCACCGAGCGCCGGGTGCAGTTCGGGGAACCCGTTCGGTTGGCCGACAAGGTGTTGGCTCTACGAACGCTGGTGGAGCACGGAGCCCTGGACGAGGCGGCCCCCGGCGTGGTGGTCGACGTCCGCGTGCCCGAGGCGCCGGTCTTGACCGACCGGGACACCGACCTTATACTCTCGACCGTAACGAGAGGTTTACATAACTCTAAATCTCACGTCGAGGTTGAGGGTTCCGCTCCGCAAGGGTCGGGCACGTGAATCCTCGACCGGAGGCGCAGCGACGCCTCCTCCATCCGGACTCGGGGGATACGCCGCCGAGCATGCGCTGAGGAGACAAACGACATGGCTGCGAACCCCCAGAACTATCTGGCGGTGATCAAGGTCGTCGGCATCGGCGGGGGCGGGGTGAACGCCGTCAACCGCATGATCGACGCCGGGCTCAAGGGCGTGGAGTTCATCGGGATCAACACCGACGCCCAGGCCCTGCTCATGAGCGACGCCGAGCTCAAGCTCGACATCGGCCAGGACGTCACTCGCGGCCTGGGCGCCGGCAGCGACCCCGAGGTGGGCAGCCTCGCCGCCGAGGACCACCGGGCCGAGATCGAGGCCGCACTCCAGGGAGCCGACATGGTGTTCATCACCGCCGGCGAGGGCGGTGGCACCGGAACCGGTGGCGCGCCCGTGGTGGCCGAGATCGCCAAGGGCCTCGGAGCGCTCACCATCGGCGTGGTCACCCGCCCGTTCTCGTTCGAGGGCCGGCGCCGCGCCGTGCAGGCCGAGCAGGGTGTGCAGAAGCTGAAGGAGCGGGTGGACACGCTCATCGTCATCCCCAACGACCGGTTGCTCACCGTCTCCAACGACAAGACCTCGGTGGTCAACGCCTTCAAGATGGCCGACGAGGTGCTGCTCCAGGGCGTCCAGGGCATCACCGACCTGATCAACACGCCGGGGCTCATCAACACCGACTTCGCCGACGTGAAGATGATCATGACCGACGCCGGCTCGGCCCTCATGGGCATCGGCTACGGCTCGGGGGAGGGCCGGTCGCTGAACGCCGCTCGGGGCGCCATCTCCAGCCCGTTGCTCGAAGCGTCCATCGAGGGCGCCCGCGGGATCCTGCTCAGCATCGCCGGCGGCGGCGACCTGGGGTTGTTCGAGATCAACGAGGCCGCCGAGGTCATCCACGGCGTGGCCCATCCCGACGCCAACATCATCTTCGGCGCGGTGATCGACGACGCCATGGGCGACGAGGTCCGGGTCACGGTGATCGCCGCCGGCTTCGACCGCTGGGAGGAAGCACCGGAGCGCGAGGTGCGTGCGCCCGCCGCGGCCCGCAGTGCCTCCCGCGACCGGCGTGCCGACCGCGGCCGGGAGCGCCAGCGCGAGCGCGAGCGCCCGGTTCGCCGAGAGCCCGACGTGTTCGCCGCCGAGGACGACTTCGACATCGACCTCGAGGGAGACGACGACTTCGACGTGCCGTCGTTCCTCAAGTAGCCGCCTTGGCCCCGGCCACCAGCCGTCGCCCGGGGATGAGTGCCGTGCGCCACCTGGCGCCGGCCTGGCGGTTCACCGACCGCGCCGACGGTGACCTGTCCATCACCGCCGAGGACGTCGAGGCCCGGCGACGAGCGGTGGTCGACCTGCCGTGGACCTGGTTGCACCAGGTGCACGGGAGCGACGTCATGGTGGTCGGGCGCCCGGGTGAGCACGCCGGGCAAACGGCTGACGCGGCGGTGACGGCCGTGCCCGGTGCCGCCGTTGCCGTCCAGGTGGCCGACTGCGCTCCGGTGGCCCTGCTCGGCCCGGCCGGCGTCGGCGCGGTCCACGCCGGCTGGCGGGGCGTGGTCGCCGGCGTCGTCGGCGCCGCGGTCCAGCGCATGCGCCTCCTCGGGCCGGGCGCGGTCCGGGCGGTGGTGGGACCGTGCATCCGGCCGTGCTGCTACGAGTTCGGCACCGACGACCTCGACAGGGTGGCCACCGCCCTCGGCGACGGTGTGCGGGCCCGTACGAGCGACGGTCGCCCCGCCCTCGACCTGCCCGCCGCCGTCCAGCGCTCCTTGGCTGCCGCAGGAGTGGCCGACGTCGTCGACGAGGGCGTGTGCACGGCCTGTTCACCTCGGCACTGGTCCCACCGGGCGAGGGGCGATCGCCGGCGCCAGGCGCTGGTGGCGTGGCTGGAGTGATGCGGTCGCCGGCCATGCCCTTGCCCGATGGACGCGGTGGCAGGGCGGGCACGTCGTGACGGCGCTCCACGAGCGGGTGGCCCGAGGGTTGGGAGACGTCCGTCGGCGCATCGCCGTCGCCGGCGCCGATCCCGCCCGGGTGACGGTGGTGGCGGTGACCAAGGGCTTCGGCGTCGAGGCCGTCGAGGCGGCGCTGGCGGCGGGCCTGGTGGACGTGGGCGAGAGCTACGCCCAGGACCTGGTGGCCAAGTCGAGTGCGCTCGGCCAGACCGACGTCCGGTGGCACTTCGTCGGGCGGCTCCAGTCCAACAAGGTCAAGGCGCTCGCCGGCGTGGTCGATCGCTGGCAGAGCGTCGACCGCCCGGCACTGGTCGAGGAGCTGGCGCGCCGGGCGCCCGGGGCGCGGGTGCTGGTCCAGGTGAACGTCAGCGGGGAGCCGCGCAAAGGAGGCTGTCCGCCCGCCGAGACCTCGGCGCTGGTCTCGCAGCTCGTCCGGTCCGGGCTACGGGTGGACGGCTTGATGGCTGTGGGCGCCTGGGGCCTCCCCGAACAGGCGCGGCCCGGTTTCCGCCTGCTCAGCCGTCTGGCCGACGCCCTCGACCTTCCCGAACGCTCGATGGGCATGAGCGGTGACCTCGAGGTGGCGCTGCAGGAGGGGGCGACCATGATCCGTGTGGGCCAGGCGCTCTTCGGCCCCCGGCCGACCCGGGGCGCAGACCCGGCACCGAGCCGATCGTCGGGGATGGCTCCGCCCCGGTGCGACACTAAGTAACGTCCCGACGTCAGGAGGATCCGCGATGGCGACGATGTGGCGAAGGGCGATGCTCTACCTCGGCCTCGGCCCCGACGATGAGTACGACGACTACGAGTACGACGCGGTCGAGGAACCGCCGGCGCGCGCCGCTCCCCGGTATGTCCAGGAGCCGCCCGCGCAGGAACCACCGATGGGCGCCGTGCGCCCCATCCCACGCGAGCCCGAGCCCGAGCCTCCGGTGGCGATGCGTCCTCGGGGCCCCGTCGTGCGGCCCATCGTGGCGGAGCCGAGCCCGAAGCCCCACGCGCTGTCTCCCGAGTCGTTCAACGAGGCACAGGAGGTGGCCGACAAGTTCATGGCCGGCGTCCCGGTGATCATGAACCTGCAGGGTGCCGAGCGCGAGTTGTCGCGTCGGCTCGTCGACTTCGCCAGCGGCCTGTGCTACGGCCTGCGAGGTCAGATGGAGCGGGTGACCAACCAGGTGTACCTGCTGACCCCGTCCGAGGCGCACGTCTCCGACGAGGACCGGCGCCGACTCGAGGAGCGAACGTCGTAGTGGGCGGTGCCGGCAAGGCGCCCGACCGGCGCGTGACCCGCCATGGCTGAGATCCTCTGCGTTCTTGCCCAGGCGTATTTCTTCGCGCTCCTCGGCCGCATCCTGCTGAGCTGGTTCCCTGTATCTCCGGACGGGTTGGTGGCCACCATCTTCTCGTTCCTGTACGCCATCACGGAGCCCGTGCTCGGGCCCATCCGGCGGGTGCTCCCGCCGGTGGCGATGGGGGGCATGGGGCTCGACCTGTCGCCGATCATCCTCATCTTCGTCCTCCAGCTCGTCGTCTTTCGCCTCGTCTGCTGACGGGTGACCGGCGTCACCGAGACGTCGACGCGGATCCGCGAGCCCGCTGCCGCCGCTGGGTACGATCAGAAGATGGCCACGGAGCTGTCCCCCCAGCGCCTCCGAGAGGCGCAGTTCGCCGAGGTGTGGCGGGGCTACCGGATGGACCAGGTCCGGGAGCTGCTCGACGATGCTGCTGATGCCCTGGATGATCTCCGCGACCGGGCGCGCGACGCCGACGAGCGAGCGGCCCTGGCCGAGCGACGGCTTGTCGAGCGGGCCGCCGACGACGAGGTGAGCCGCACGCTCGTGCTGGCGCAGCGGACGGCCGACACCGCGGTCAGTGAGGCCCGGGCCGAGGCGGCCCGGCTCCTGGGCGATGCCGAGGAGCGCTCCCGGGCGATGCTCGCCGAGGTGGAGCGTCGAGCAGAGCAGCTGGAGCGGGAGATGGAGTCACGCGCCGAGGCCGCGCTGGCGGAGCTGAACGATCGTCGCGCCGCGCTGGAGGCCGATGTGGCGCTGCTGGCCGACTACGTCGAGCGGCAGCGGGGCACACTGGCCGACGAGCTGCGCCAGCT
>JAHWJR010000157.1 GCA_019348335.1 Actinomycetota bacterium | reverse complement strand
CGCTGCCGTGCCCGGGGAAGTGCTTGACCGCGGTGAGCACGCCGGCGCTGCGGTGGGCCTCGATCATGGCCCGGGCGTGGTCGGTCACCACCGCAGGGTCGCCCGAGAAGCTGCGCCCCAGCGCCCCGATGGCCGGGCTGGCCGGGTCGACGTTGACGTCGACCACCGGAGCCAGGTTCAGGTTGATCCCGACATCGGCCAAGATGCCAGCCGTTTCCCGGGCCTCGTTGCGGGTCAGCTCCAGCGAGTTGCGCTCGCCCAGCTCCTGATGGGACAGCGTGGGCGGGAAGCCGTACCGCTCCTTGAGCCGGCTGACGCGACCGCCCTCCTGGTCGATGGCGACCAGGAGGGGTGAGGGAGCGGCGTTCTGCAGCTTGGCGACCAGGGCGGTGAGCTGCTCGGGGGAGTCGATGTTGCGCGACGAGCCGGTGGCCACGTCGACGTCGAAGAGCACCACGCCGCCCACCTGGCCCGCCTTGACCTGCTGCAAGATCGGGTCGGAGTCGTCGAGGTCCGTTCCCGGGAACCCGACCATCAGGAGCTCACCGATCTTGTCCGCCAGCGCTTCCTCACCGGGCGAAGGACGTTCAGAAGGAGCGGCTGGGGGTTGCGTGGTGGTGGTGGTGGTGACGTCTCCGCTGGAGGCGTCGGATCCGCACGCCGTCAGCAGGGCGAGGACGAGGATCCATCGGTGCCACCGCATCTTGCGCTGAATCCTAGAGAGGACCGGCCTGCTCGCCGGTGCAGGTGGTGGTGGCAAGGCGCCGGAGCGGCAGGTCCTGACCCTGCTCTGCGACGTCGGCTGTTCGCCACCCACCCCGTAGGGGCCGCCTTCGACGGTCGTGGGTACCGGCGGCTTGTCGCACCCTCGCCCTACCATCGCGGCAGCGCTCGATCGCCGGCGGCAACGGCTCTCCTCGCGAACCCTTCCGAGAGGAGCCGCCGTGCTCGCCACCATCGCCTCCGCCACCTTGCTCGGCGTCGAGGGCCGTCCCGTGTCGGTCGAGGTCCACGTCTCGGCCGGGCTTCCCGGCTTCACCGTCGTCGGGCTGCCCGATGCCGCCTGCCGGGAGGCGCGCGACCGGGTGCGGGCGGCGTTGTTGTCCAGCGGGCTGGGCTGGCCCCAGCGGCGGGTCACGGTGAACCTGGCCCCGTCCGGGTTGCGCAAGAACGGCGCCGGGCTCGACCTGGCCGTGGCCGTGGGTGTGCTGGCGGCTCAGGGGGAGCTCCCGGGCGACGCCGTGTCGGCGACCGGCCGCCTCGCCGATCTGGTGGCGGCGCTCCGGGGCGAGGCGCCCTGGCCCGAGCCGGCGGCCGAACCGGCGGTCCCGGCCCGGCTGGTCGACCCCGACCTTGCCGACGTGCGGGGGCAGCCCTTCGCCCGGTTGGCGCTCGAGGTGGCGGCGGCCGGGCGCCACCACCTCCTGCTCGTCGGGCCGCCGGGGGCAGGCAAGACCATGCTCGCCCGCCGTCTCCCGGGGCTGTTGCCCGACCTGGAGGCGGCCGAGGCGCTCGAGGTGACCAAGGTGCACTCGGCCGCCGGCCTCCCCTTGCCTGCCGACGGGTTGGTGCGCCGTCCACCGCTGCGGGCGCCGCATCACGGCGCCTCGGCGGTGTCGTTGATCGGCGGAGGGACGGCATGGATGCGCCCCGGCGAGATCAGCCTGGCCACGGCGGGCGTGCGGGAATGTTCCTAGCTCACCTGGACAGGCGCCTCCCGGCGGGCGGGCAGCTCAGGGGAGGGAGTCGCACTAAGCGACCGTACCGGCGTGCTCAGGGCGCCGTTGGGTGATGTTCCGCTGCCACACGTGTAGCAAGCGGCGTCGCACCCCGTAAGCACGACGATGCGCCAGCACCGGGCTCGCCGGTCCCTCAACCGCCACGCCTCGTACGTCGTCGCTTCGGTCGCGCCGGCTCAGCCCCCTACTGGAGGGGTGACGGCTCGGCAGTCTCCACGAGGGCCTACGGGGCTCCGTCAGCTCGGGCGGCCCGGCGCCGAAGAGACGAGTGAGGGCATAGACGGGGTGTCAGCCGTCAGACCTCGGTGTCGCCGTCGTCCGGCTCATCCTCGTCGTCCATCTCGGCGAGCTGCCATTTGAGCTGGAACTCGACCTCTTCTTCGTCGTCCTCACGCTCGTGTTCGACGCTGATGGCGGCGCCCTTCGGCACGCGGATGCGCTCGCCGGCGACCTGGATGCGGAACGGCTTGTCTGCCTCGAGAGCATCCGCCAACCGGCGGAGCTTCGCGGCGAACTGGGTGACCGTGTAGTTGCGTTCGACGTCACGAGTAGCCATGGCTCAATCCTTGCAGCCCAGGCTCAGCGTCGCTGAGGCAGCGACGCCCGCTTCCTCGCCCATACCTGATCGCAGCCGACAACTGGACAGGCCGCCGTCGGCCACTGGTCAACGTGCCCGACAACGCCGGTTAGTTAGCGAGTTGATCGATCATCCGGGTCCGCTAAGAGCCTCGATCCACCGATCGGCCTTCCGTAACGGCGTTCTGCTGAGGATTCCGTGCTGTCGCCCCGTTCGGGAGTGGCATCGCGCCCCGGTGTCGATCAGGGACGCACCACCAGCCGATCGCTGCCAGGGCCGGCGCCTGCGGCCCAGGCTCGAGACAACACCTTGCCCACCACCGCCTCGAACTGGCGGACATGGCCGAAGGTGAACGCCCGCAGGAACGTGCCCAGCGTGGAGGGCGCCATGATCCGATGGCCCAACACCGCTTGGGTGGCGCCGGCGCGCAGCACGTCGGCGTGGTCGATGTGCGAGCCCCCAGCGACGATGGCGTGCACCAGGGTCAACACCTTGCGCCCGGGCAGTGCACCCCCGATGCGCCCCACCAGGCGCACGGTGGCGTCGATGAGCTCCTCGATCCCCAGACGAGTGGCCAACGTTGCCACCAACAACAGCCCGGCGTTGGCCACCAGGTGCTCGTCGTCGAAGGTCACCTGGATGCGGTCGATTCCGCGCGATACTCGCTTCACAGGAAGTGCCTCCCGTGTTGGTGGAGATGAGGGCGTCAGACACCGTCATCGTCCCAGCTCAGGGAGGCATTTCCGCGGACCCTCAGACGCTCCTACCGATACCGAATCGGTGGATCGAGGCTCAGAAACCCTCGTTTGTGGTCCGCCGAAGCGGCGGCCACTCACCTCAGTGTGACCGGGTGCCCCTTGCCTCCCCGCTGGTCAGCGGGCGCAGAGGTGGCCGTACGCACTCACCGTCCCCGGGGCATTGAACGATATTCGGCGAGGCAATCTCTCGCCGTTGTCCTGGCGGCGGAGCAAGGGGCTCACCATCGCCACCCCGCAGTGTCAGCACGGCCCTGCGGTGCGGCTGATTCTGCTATCGCCACATCCAGCAAGGATCCGGCTTCTTGAGCCGCCTATAGGCAGACCCCGAACCCCGTCGACGGGGTTAGGGTCTGCCGGTGGACCGATGCGTGGAGTGCGGCTTCGAGTACCGCCCGGGGGGGGCGGAGCGCGCCGGTTCGGACATCGTCGAGACCGCTCTGCAACTCGCCGCCATGCTCGCTGACGCTGGTGCCGACGCCCGAGAGCGCCGCCAACCCGGCATCTGGTCACCCCTCGAGTACGTATGCCACGTTCGGGACGTACTGCTGGTCCAGCGTGAGCGCGTACTATTGGCCCGGCGCCAGGAGCGGCCATCGTTCGATCCGATGGGGCGCGACGAGCGCGTGGACCATGACGGCTACGCCGAGCAAGACCCATCTGACGTAGCCAGTCAGCTCTCCGACGCCGCCCGACTCTTCGCCAACGTGCTCGGTCGCCTCCCGGCGGCGGACTGGGAGCGGACGGTCATGTACAGCTACCCCGCGCTCGCGGAGCGGTCCCTGCGCTGGGTCGGCGTTCACACGCTCCACGAGCTACGTCACCACCTGGGGGACGTGCGCCGCCAACTGTGATGGCAGCGAAGGGCAGACGCGGCCCACTGTCGTCGCCACCTCCGCCGGAAGCGCCGTTCGGCGTGGAGTTGAGCCTGGCTCGTTGAACATTCGGTGAGGCTGATAGGGGCGACCGCTCATGACAACAGCAGTACGAGCCGCCGATGCTTTCAACAGGGCCGCCGTGGGCGCCGATTCTCGTTGGACAATGCGGGCGGTCAGAGTGAGCCGTCGGCGAGCAGCAGATGCACCCGGTCGGCGGCGTGGGCAACCTGCGCGCGGTAAAGCGAGCCCCCGAGGCTGATGCGGCGCACGCCGACTTCCGCGAGGTCGGAGAGGTCGAACGGCGCCGGGCCGTGCGGATTCACCTCTGAGAGCGGGACGAGGATGTTCACCGGTCCACCGGCCTGATCGGTGACCGTCTTGATCGACGTGAGATCCCACGTGCCGGGCGCGTACAGGCAGTGCGCTCCGACCTCCGCGAACCCCTGCAGGCGAGCGCGTGCTTCTCCCATCCCTCCGTCAAGACCGTAGAGCAGCACCTCGGTGCGTCCGGTGATCACAAAGGGACGTTCGAGCGCTTGTGCTGCCTCCACAGCGGCCTCGATCCTCGCGATTGCACGGGCGCGGTCGTAGAGTCCGGTCTCCTGGTCCCCGGACCAGTCCTCGATTCCCATCCCACCCGCTCCGGTCCCCGCGAATCGCTGTACCGCAGCGGCCATGTCCTCGGGCTCGTGCCCATAGCCGTTCTCGGCATCGACGTTGCACGGCACAGACGCAGCGCCCACAAGCACCTCGGTGTGCTGACGCTCCGGCAGTGCTCTCGAACCCACATGTTCGACCCGCCATGCCGTCCGTCCCAGCGCCGCCTCGATCCGTGCCTTCTCCCGGTGGAAGCGCTCCCGCCACTCAGCCCGATAGTCGACGATCGGGATGACCCGTC
>JAHWJR010000156.1:1684-4889 GCA_019348335.1 Actinomycetota bacterium | reverse complement strand
TTCCCCCATCACGGTCCCCTGGAGCCGGCCCAGGTCCGTGGCCGCGACGAGCTCGTCGCCGACCTCGTCGAGCGGATCACCGCCCGTCGCCCCACCGTGCTGGTCGCGCCCCGGCGGTACGGCAAGACCACCCTGCTCGGCCGGGTGACCGCCGATCTCGAGGACACGGTGACCGTCGTTCGGGTCGACCTGTACGAGCTGCGGTCCTGGGCCGACCTCGCCGGACGGCTCAGCGCCGGGCTCGCCTCGGTGACCGGTCGGAGACGGGCCGGCCTGGACCGGATCGCCGCCTCCCTCGACGTGAACCTCGGTGTCGTCCGGGCGACGTTCCGCACGTGGAACCGGGCGCAACCAGAGCCCACGACCGACCGGCTGCTCGACGTCCTGGTCGGCCATGGCTCCTCCAGCCCGACGGTGGTGCTGTTCGACGAGTTCTCCTCGATCCGCCGCATCGAGGGCGCAGCAGGGTTGCTGCGCACCAGGTTGCAACATCACTTCCAGCAGATCGGGCTCGTGTTCGCGGGGTCCGAGCCGTCGACGATGCGGATGCTGTTCGAGGACACCGACCAGCCGTTCTACGCCCAAGCCGACTTGCTCTCGGTGCCCCCACTGAGCCTCGCCGCGTTCACCGACATCGTCACCGAGGGCTTCGAGGGCGCTCCCCCGGCCGGGCTCGCCGGCCACGTCCACGGGTTCACCGGCGGGCACCCGCAACGATCGATGCAACTGGCCGACGCCGCGTGGAACGCCGCCCACGACGGGTCCGCCAACCCATGGGCCGACGCTCTGGCGGCGGTGCGGCAAGCGACCGCCTCGGGGCACGAGATCCGGTTCTCTGCCGCCGCCCCCGCCGACCAGGCGGTGCTGCGACTGGCAGCCGCGGGAGAGCCGCTGTTCGGGCGGGCGGCTGAGCTGCTCGAGCTGTCCAGGTCCTCCGCCCAGAGCAGCCGCACCCGGCTGGTGGCGACGGGCCAGCTCACCCGCGACGGCGGTACCCACACCGTCGTCGACCCCTTGTACCGGGACTGGATCGCACATCGCTTCGCACTCTGAGGCTGGCGGCGCACCATCGAGGCAGGCGATGGAGCAGCGTGCGGTGACACCGACGGATCCACGCCGCCGGCGCCCTCCTGCGCTACGGTGCGAACCTGTGTTCGTGCTCGGCATCGACCCCGGCCTGACGCGGTGCGGTTACGGCGCGGTGCGCAAGGAGGGCGGGGCCCTGCGGGCGGTGAGCGCCGGCGTGCTGACCACGTCGCCGAGCACGCCCCTGCCCGACCGCCTGGCCGAGCTCCAGGCCGGCCTGCAGGCCCTGGTCGCCGACCTGGCCCCCGATGCCGTGGCCGTCGAGCGGGTCTTCTTCCAGGTCAACGCCCGCACCGCCATGTCGGTCGGCCAGGCCAGTGGACTGGCGCTGGCGGCGGCGGCTGCCGCCGGCTGCGCCGTGGCCCAGTACACCGCCAACGAGGTCAAGCAGGCCGTCGCCGGCTTCGGCGGGGCGCCCAAGGAGCAGGTGCAGCGGATGGTCCAGGCCCAGCTGCGCCTTCCGCAACGACCCCGGCCACCCGACGCCGCCGACGCCCTGGCCCTGGCCCTGTGCCACCACGCCATGGCGCCGCTGCGAGCCCGGGTGGCGGCGGTCGGCCCCCGGGGGAACCGGCGATGATCGGCTCGCTGCGGGGAACCCTCGTCGAGCGCAGCGCCGCCGGAGAGGTGGTCGTCGAGGTGGGTGGAGTCGGCTACGTCGTGTTCGTGCCGCCGGCCACGGTCGCCGCCCTCGGCGAGCCGGGGGCCACGGTCTTGTTGCACACCCACCTCGCCGTGCGGGAGGACGCCCTCACCCTCTACGGCTTCGCCACCCGCGACGAGCGGGCGTGCTTCGAGGCGCTGATCGGCGCCCACGGGGTCGGTCCCGCCCTGGCCCTGGCCGTGCTGTCGGTGCACCGCCCCGAGGTGCTGCGGCGGGCGGTGGCCGACGACGACGTCGGCGCCCTGTGCCTCGTTCCCGGCGTGGGGCGCAAGACCGCCGCCCGCCTGCTCATCGAGCTCAAGGACCGCCTGGGGGTGCTGGTGGCCGCTGACGTGCTGGCGCCGGCCCCCGCCGGCGGAGGCCGGACCAACGGATCGTCTCCTTCCGCCCGAGCCGAGGTGCGCGCCGCCCTCGCTGCCCTCGGCTACGAGCCCGACGAGATCGCCCAAGCTCTGCGTGACCTGCCCGAGAGCGACGACGTGCCCACCCTGTTGAAGGCGGCTCTGTCCCGCCTGGCCCCGGCCCGCTGATGGCGCCCCGCGACGACGTGCTGGTTCCGACCGCCGTGCCCGGCGAGGAGCCCGAGGAGGCGGGGCTGCGGCCCCGCTGTCTGGCCGACTTCGTGGGCCAGGCCGAGCTCAAGGAGCACCTGGCCATCGTGCTCGAGGCGGCCCGCCGCCGGGGCCAGGCCGCCGACCACCTGCTGTTCGCCGGGCCTCCGGGCTTGGGCAAGACCACCCTCGCCGGCATCGTGGCCTCGGAGATGGGCGTGGGCCTGCGGATCACGTCGGGGCCGGCGCTGTCGCGCCCCGGCGACCTGGCCGCCATCCTCACCAACCTGGAGGAGGGGGAGGTCCTCTTCGTCGACGAGGTGCACCGTCTGCCCCGCCCGGTCGAGGAAGTGCTCTACCCGGCCATGGAGGACTTCCAGCTCGACATCGTCCTCGGCCAGGGGCCCTCGGCCCGGTCCATCCGCCTCGACCTGCCCCGCTTCACCCTCGTGGGCGCCACCACCCGCACGGGGCTGATCACCGGGCCGCTGCGCGACCGCTTCGGGCTGGTCGAACGCCTCGACCACTACCCGGCGGCCGATCTGGAGACCATCGTGGGGCGCACGGCGGGCATCCTCGGTGTGCCCACCACGCCCGAAGGTGCCGCCGAGATCGCCCGGCGGGCGCGGGGCACTCCCCGCATCGCCAACCGCCTGCTGCGCCGCGTCCGCGACTTCGCCGAGGTGCGGGGGAACGGGCAGGTCACCGGCGAGGCGGCGCTCGAGGGACTGGCCGTGTTCGGCGTCGACGACCTGGGCCTCGACAAGGTCGACCGGGCCCTGCTCGAGGCGCTGTGCCGGCACTTCGGCGGGGGCCCGGTGGGCCTGTCCACCTTGGCCATCAGCGTGAGCGAGCCGACCGAGACGGTCGAGGACGTCTACGAGCCCTTCCTCATCCGCCAGGG
>JAHWJR010000156.1:0-1584 GCA_019348335.1 Actinomycetota bacterium | reverse complement strand
GCGACCAACAGCGTGGCCGGGGGGCCGCGCTAGGGTCGTGCCCCGACGCGAGCGCCCGCCTCCCCGTCGCGCCCCTACCGAGGTCGTCATGGAAATCATTCCTTTCCTCCTGCTCTTCGCCCTCATGTGGCTGCTGCTCATCCGCCCCCAGCAGGCGCGGGTGCGCAAGCAGCGCGAGCTGGTGGCGTCCATCCAGGTCGGCGACGAGGTGCTCACCGCCGGCGGCATCGTCGGCACCGTGCGGGTCCTGGGCGACCAGGAGCTGCGCCTCGAGGTCAGCCCGGGGGTGGAGCTGCGCCTGCTCCGGGGCGCCGTCTCGCGGCGTCTGGAGCCCGAGGCCGACACTGCGGCGGACGACCCGCCGGCGGACGGCCTCGGTCCCGACGACGAGCGTTGAGCGTGCGCCGGCGCCTGCTCACCTCGCTGCTGGCCATCCTCGTGATCGCCTTCGGGTCCCTGGCCGCCACCCTGGCCGTGGGCAACGCCCCCCAGCTGGGCCTCGATCTCCAGGGTGGTGCCTCCGTGGTGCTGCAGCCACCCGCCAGCGTCGAGGCCCCGGACGTGCTCGACCAGGCCATCGAGGTCATCCGCAACCGCGTCGACGCCCTCGGGGTGGCCGAGCCCGAGATCACCCGCCAGGGCGACGCCGTGGTGGTCGAGCTTCCCGGGGTCAAGGACCAGCAGCGGGCCCTGGAGGTGGTGGGCCAGACCGCCCAGCTCCAGTTCCGGCCGGTGCTGGACGTGATCGGCCCCGAGGCCGAGCCGCCCCCGCTCACTCCCCGGGAGGAGATCACGGCCGACGCCGAGGTGGTGGTCGCCGGGGAGCGGGAGGACGGTGCGGAGCCGCTGGTGTACCGGCTGGGGCCGGCCGGCGCCCTCGGGGGTGACCTGAAGGGTGCCCAGGCCGCCTTCAACCAGCCGACGTGGGCGGTCAACGTGGAGTTCACCTCCGAGGGCATCGTCCGGTTCAACCAGCTGGCTCAGGCCTGCTTCAACGGCGAGCCCACCTGCCCGCTGCGCAGCGCAGCCATCGTGCTGGACGAGGTCGTGGTGTCGGCGCCGACCATCCAACAGCCGGAGTTCCAGGCTGACCAGATCCAGATCAGCGGCGACTTCGGCGAGGCCGAGGCCAAGGACCTGGCCCTGGTGCTGCGCTTCGGGGCCCTGCCCGTGCAGCTCGAGCAGCAGTCGGTGTCGACGGTGTCGGCGACGCTGGGCCGCGACTCGCTGCGGGCGGGCCTGATCGCCGGTGGCCTCGGCACGGCCCTGGTGCTGCTCTACCTGGTGGCGTACTACCGGGTGCTGGGCCTGGTCGTGGCCCTGGGGCTGTGCGTGTGGGCGGCGTTGCAGTGGTCGGTGATCAGCTACCTCGGGACCACCCAGGGGTTGGCCCTGAGCCTGGCCGGTGTCACCGGCATCGTGGTGTCGGTGGGCGTGACCGTCGACTCCTACATCGTCTACTACGAGCGGCTCAAGGACGAGGTGCGCTCGGGCCGCAGCATGCGCTCGTCGGTCGACCGGGGGTTCAAGCGGGCGTTCCGCACCATCCTGGCCGCCGACACCTCCGCCTTCATCGGCGCCTTC
>JAHWJR010000155.1:3513-4892 GCA_019348335.1 Actinomycetota bacterium | reverse complement strand
ACCGTGCGCTCGTAGGGCCCGTAGTGCCACTCGTGGAGCAGGTAGTCCTTGGGGGCCCTGGTGCGCAGGTCGGCGGCGATGGTGAGGACGCGGCCGTCGACGGTCACGGTGATGTCGTCGGCCATCACGCCCGGCAGGGGCGCCACCACCACGACGGCCTGCTCGGCCTCGTACATGTTGACCGGCACCTGCTGGGGACGGCCGGCCGCCGCCTGTTCGCCGCCGTCACCGCCGGTCGCCATGAGCTCGTCGTCGGGTCCCTCGGACATGGCGCAGTTCTAGCCGAGGAAGGGGAGCGGGGCTGAGACATGCCCCCCCGACATGTCCCAGCCCGGCGCCACAATTCCCCTCCGAGCGGGTGGCCGCCGGCCGGGGAAGTGCCACATGTTCGCCGCGCCACGCCTGTATGTCAATGCTCTCTAGTGAGTTCGACCTCAGCGCCGGCGTGGCCGGGAATCAGACCCGGTCGATGCGCTTGAACGCCTCGCCGGCGGTCACGCCGGCGGGGCCGCCGATCTCGGCCAGGCGTTCGTGCATGCGGGCACGGAAGGCGGCGACCTGGGCCTCGTTGCCGGGGTCGTCGATCTGGTGCGTCGAGGGGTACTGGCTGCGGTGTTCGAGGAGGGCGGCCAGCTTGGTGTCCACGTGGTCGCTGACGTCCTCGACGTGGTCGGCCTCGTCGGCTTCCCAGAGCAGGATGGCCCGGGGACGGTGGTGGGCCAACTGCTGCTCGGGGAAGAAGTGCGGGTCTCGCGCCGCCACCACGCCCTCCACGGCGAGGAAGCCGGCGTGGCGGTGGTCGGGATGGAGCCGCCACCGCTTCCACGGGTCGTGGCCGAGCACCACCTCGGGGCACAGCCGGCGGATCCAGTACGCCACCTCCCAGCGCTGGCGCAGTCCCGACTCGAGCTCGCCGTCGACCCAGCGCAGGAACACGCACTCGCCGGTGGCTCCGAGCGCCGCCGCCGCCGCCCGCTGCTCGGCCTGGCGCTCGACCACCAACCCGGCGATCTCCTGGGCCGGGTCCCACGAGCCCTTGGAGCCGTCGGTGCACACCAGGTGGTGCACGACGCAACCCTGCGCCGCCCATTTGGCCAGGGTGCCCCCGCAACCGAACTCCACATCGTCGGGATGGGCGCCGATGGCCAGGGCGCTGCCCGGGACCTCGAGGTTCAGCTGCACGACGCCGCCCGAGGAGCGGGGAAGTCGAGGTCGGCGGGCCGGTCGACGTCCCAGGTGAGCGCCGGCGCCCGCACCACGTGGAGCGCGAGGCCCAGGCGTTCGGCCTCGAGGCAGTGCCGGCGGAACGAGCCGGGCCCGTAGGCGAAGCGGAAGCCGGCGTCGGTGGCGACCACCACCACGTTGGTGCCGTCGTCGCG
>JAHWJR010000155.1:0-3413 GCA_019348335.1 Actinomycetota bacterium | reverse complement strand
TGGCGACCACCACCACGTTGGTGCCGTCGTCGCGGCGGTCGGGGACCAGGGTGACGCCGGTGCGGCCGGCCAGCCGCGCCAGGCCGGCGGCCAGCGGCAGGTCGCCGTGGGCCACCACGGCCCGGTCGACGCCGCAGGCCGCCAGATGCTCGACCCCGTCGGACACGGCCCCGTCGAGGCCTCTCCCCGGGGCCCACACCACCGACGCCCCCCTGGCCCTCGCCCACGCCGCCACGTCGTCGTCGTCACAGACCACGGTCACCGGCAGAGGGGCGGCGGCGGCCACCACCCGGGCGGCCATGGCCCGGGCCAGTGCCTCCCGGGCCGGGCCGTCCAGCGCCGGCGCCAGGCGGAGCTTGGCCCGGGCGAAGGCCTTCACCGGCACGAGCACGGCGGCGTCCATTGGCCGGGGAGTCTACGGCGCCGCCCCGCCGGCGCCCGCGGTCGGCCCTCCCGCGCTTCTGGCGGTGGAAACGGTGCGTTTTCCGCCCCGCTTCCACCGCCAGAACGGTGGGGGGCGGCGCCACCACGCCGGCGCTGGCCTACGGTTCGTTCCAATGGCGCGCATCGCGGTCATCGGGGCGGGCTCGTGGGGCACGACCTTCGCCGCCCTCCAGTGCTGTAACGGCCACGCCACGCTGTGGGCCCGCCGGGCCGAGCTGGCGGCGGAGATCGACCGTCAGGCCACCAACCGGCGTTACCTCCCGGGGGTGCAACTGCCGGTGTCGCTGCGGGCCACGGCCTCGATGGCCGAGGTGGCCGCCGGCGCCGAGGTGGTGGCCGTCGCCGTGCCCACCCACGGCTTCCGGGCGGTGCTCGCCGACCTGGCGCCCCACGTCCCCCCGGAGGTCCCGGTGATCAGCCTGGCCAAGGGGCTCGAGCAGCGGACGCGCAAGCGGATGACCGAGGTGATCGCCGAGGTGCTGCCCGGCCATCCGGTGGGCGTGCTCACCGGCCCCAACCTGGCGGGGGAGATCCAGGCGGGCCAGCCCGCCGCCTCGGTGCTGGCCATGGCCGACGAGGCGGCGGCGTCCGACCTGCAGCCGGCGCTGGCGACCGACACCTTCCGGATCTACACCAACGACGACGTGGTCGGCTGCGAGGTGGCCGGCGCCTTCAAGAACGTCGTCGCCATCGCCGCCGGCATGGCCGACGGCATGGACCTCGGTGACAACGCCAGGGCGGCCATCGTCACGCGGGGCCTGGCCGAGATCAGCCGGCTGGGCGCCGCCCTGGGCGGCGATCCTCTGACCTTCTCGGGGCTGGCCGGCCTGGGCGACCTGGTGGCCACCTGTGGCAGTGCCCGGAGCCGCAACCACCGGGTCGGCGTGGCGCTGGGCCGGGGGCGGACGCTCGACGCCGTGGTCGCCGAGATGTCGATGGTGGCCGAGGGGGTCAAGAGCGCCCCGGTGGTGTGCGAGCTCGGCGCCGAGCTCGGGGTCGAGGTGCCCATCGCCGAGCAGACCATGGCGGTGTGCGAGGGGCGCCTGCGGGCGTCCGACGCCCTTGCCGCCCTCATGCACCGTCCACCGCGCAAGGAGCTCCACGGGCTCGGCGGCGCCACAATGGGCTCGTGAGAGTCGCCCTGGGAACCGACGAGCACACCCCCCTGGTCGACGAGCTGCAGCGGGGGCTGGCGGAGCTCGGGCACGACGTGGTGGTCGTGGCCGACGGTGACCCCTGGCCCGACGTCGGCCGGCGCGTCGGCGAGGCGGTGGCCGCCGGCGAGGTCGAGCGGGGAGTGGTGTGCTGCTGGACCGGCACCGGGGTGTCGATCGCCGCCAACAAGGTCCCCGGGGTCCGGGCCGCCCTGTGCACCGACGCCGAGACCGCCCGGGGCGCCCGGCGCTGGAACGACGCCAACGTGCTCGCCCTCGGCCTTCGCCTCACCTCGCCGGAGGTCGCCCGGGAGATGGTGGGTGCCTTCCTGGCCACCGCCTCCGATCCGGCCGAGGTGGAGACGCTCGGGCGGCTGGCGGACTGACGACGTCCGGCCGTCCCATCCGTTGGCGGTGAGCGCCACGTAGACCTTTCGACAGCTAGCATCGAACAAGGGCAGACATCGTGCTGCCCTTGCTCCGCCCGGGGGGGTTCGGTGGTGAGGCAAGCAGCGGTAAGCGTCGACGACGAGGACATCGTCCAGCTCTACCTGAACGACATCGGCAAGCATCCGCTGCTGACCAAGGACGACGAGATCCGCCTCGGTGAGGCGGTCCAGTCCGGAGTGGCGGCGGCGAAGGAGCTGGCCGGGCCCGTGCCGTGCGACCCCGAGCGCCGGGCGGCGCTGGAAGCCCTGGTGCAGGCCGGTGCCGCCGCCGCCGACTCGTTCGTGAAGGCGAACCTCCGCCTCGTGGTCTCGGTGGCCAAGCGCTACGCCAGCTGCGGGCTGCCACTGCTCGACCTGGTGCAGGAGGGCAACTTCGGGCTCATCCACGCCGTGGACAAATTCGATCCGAAGAAGGGCTTCAAGTTCTCGACCTACGCAACCTGGTGGATCCGCCAGGCCATCGGTCGCGGGATCGCCAACAACGGGCGCACCATCCGCCTGCCCGTCCACGCCGGCGACCAGCTCCTCAGCATCCGCATGGAGCGGGCGGCGTTCGAGGCCCGCAACGGCCGGGCTCCCCGCAGCGAGGAGCTGGCCGACGCCACCGGCCTGTCGGTGCGCAAGGTCGACGAGTTGCTGCCGTTCGTCCACGACCCGGTGTCGCTGTCCGAGCCCCTGGGTGACGGCGAGCGGGAGCTCGGTGACCTGGTCGAGGACACGGGCGCCGAGACGCCCGACGGCCAGGTGTTCGCCTCCATGCTGCCGGCCCAGGTGGCGGAGCTGCTGTCGACCCTCGACGTGCGGGAGCAAGAGGTGCTCTACCTGCGCTACGGGCTCGACCGCGGGCGTCCCCGGACCCTCGAGGAGGTCTCGCAGCACTTCGACCTGACTCGGGAGGGCATCCGCCAGGTCGAGGCCAGGGCCATCCTGAAGCTGCGCCGGCGGTTCACCCAGGGCGAGCGCGACCTGCTCACGGCGTAATCCCTTGCGCCAGCGATAATCCGCCGGCGCCCGTGCGGCCGCCGGCGCAGCCGGCTTGGCCGGGCGGAACGGAAACGAGCGGCGCCGAAGGCGGCACCACGCCTTCCCGGCGAGCGGAGCGAGCCTGTGCTGCTCCGCCTGGCGGACTCCGCAGCGTCACTCCGGTAGCTTCCTGGCGTGGCTGCCACCGCCCCCGTGCTGCGCCAGGCGCTCAGGGCACGGCCGCCCTCGCTCGCCTTCGAGCGCTCGCTGTGGGACGCCGGGTGCGACGTGGTCGTCGGGGTCGACGAGGTGGGGCGCGGGTCGTGGGCCGGACCGTTGTCGGTGGGTGCCGCCGTGGTGCCGCGCGACCGGCGGGTCTACAAGATCCGTGACTCGAAGCTGC
>JAHWJR010000154.1 GCA_019348335.1 Actinomycetota bacterium | reverse complement strand
GGCCCCGCGCGATCCGCAGCCGCTTGAGCACCGATGTTCGGTCGTCGTTCCGCATGCCAGCATGCTACCCACCTGGGGTGGGTTTACCACCGCGCCGATCACGCCCCTCGAGTGCCCGGCGGGGACCGAGGGCGTGGCGCTCCAGGTCGACACCGGCGACGCCGACACGACCATCGGGGGATCGGTCACGATCACGCTCGTCGTGGACGGGACGGTCGTGACGGAGACGATCCCGGTCGATGAAGGGGTCGCCGGGCCCGGTCAGACCGTCACCGTGTTCGCCTGCGCCGGCGTGGAGCCCGGCCTCACCGGCGTGGAGCCCGGCCTCACCGGCGTGGCCTGACCCGACACGGCCCGAGCGAGAAGGGGACCGGGGGGGCATGATGCACGGCCCTTTTCGGTCCTCTTCTCGGTCACCGGAGGGCACCGACCTACTGGCATCGCCGTGCGGTGGGTCTCAACCGTAGGGCTCGGGGTTCTCCTCACCCGAGCTGAGGTTGTCGGCGGTGACGAACATCACGAAGCGGAGCGGCTCCTCGCCTCCGTTGTGGTACTCGTGGGCACGGTCACCGCTGAACAGCACCGCGTCTCCGGCGTTCGCATGTTGCACCTGGCCCTCGACGACCAACGCCAGCGTTCCCTCCACCACGAACAACAGCTCCCGGGTTCCGAGTGGATGGGCCTCGGCCACGTAGCCGTCCCCGGCGGCGACGTGCCAGTCCCAGAGCTCCACGTGGTGCGGTGGATCGGAACCGACCATCAGCCTGGCGGTGCTGCCTTCCTCGCCCCGCCACAGGGTCACGGCGTCCGGTGCCTTCACGACCCGGATCGCCGGTACTTCGGCCACCTCGACGAGCCGGGCGAGGGGCACGCCGAGGCCGTCGGCCAAGCGGCACAGGGTGGCGATGCTGGGATTCGTCCGCCCTTGTTCGATCTGGACGAGCATGCCCTTGGAGACACTGGCTCGAGTGGCGAGCACATCCAGTGTCCAGTTCCGGTTGGTCCGGTACGCCCGGACGTTGCGGGCCACTGCCGCGGTCACCTGCTCGGGATCAGCCACGGCGGGGTGAGAGGGAGGCGGTGTTGCTGCGCCGAGCGGTGGAATCGTAATATTCTGCTCCAGCTGGAGCAACGCAGTGCACTAGGCGGCTCGAGGAGGGTACGTCTTGCACACCGGCCTCCCTAGACACCGTTCCCATGCACCTGGAGGTAACGATGGGCGTAGCCGCCACGATCCCCGCTGGTGCGGTGGGGATCGACGCCTTCGACGACTGCGCCTATCGCCGGGGGTACTCCCACCCGTCTCTCCTCAAGCCGCTGCTCGATCGAAGCCACAAGACCCTACTTCACCGCACGGTTGCCACCGCCCTGTCGGACCATGTGCTGTCCCTCGGCTTCATCGCCGCCGCTCTGCTCTCGTACCGTCACTGGCCGCCGCTGGTGGCGGCCTTGGTGCATGCCTCGGCGTTGCTGGTGACCGCCCGCTGCCAGCGTGGCCTCGAGAACCTCGCCCACGAAGGCTCCCACTACAACTGGACCCGACGGCGGAGGCTCAACGACTTCCTCGCCGACGGCCTCGTTGCTCTGCCGGTCGCCTCGAGGGTGAAGTCGTACCGAGCCGGCCATGCGCTCCATCACGGCCGGTTCGGTACCAGCGACGACCCCGATCTCCAGCGCTACGCGGTCCTCGCGCTCGAAGCGGTCGACCGAAGCAGCGCCCGGAGGTTCGTCGTGGCCGTTGCCCGACGCCTGCCCGCCTACACGGCCAGTTGGTGGAGGAGCATCGGCACCGCCTGGCACACCGCGGTCGGTGGCGCGCTCTGGCACGTCTGCTTCGTCATGGTGCCGGTGTGGCTGGCAACGGGAGCAGAAGCATCGATCTTCGTGTCGGGCACCTGGATGGCCTCCTTCGTCCTGGTGCTTCCGGTGCTCCGGCTGATCGCCGAGTCGAACGAGCACGTGTACTCCGAGGCCCGGACCGTGTTCGACGCCACGGTCAGCAACCTCGGGATCTGCAACCGGCTGGTGATCCACCCCCACAACGACGGCTTCCACACCGTGCATCATCTCTGGCCTCGAGTGCCGCACCATCAGCTCGCCAAGTTGCACGCCGCGTTGCTGGCCCTGGACCCCGACGGGTACGGGCGGCGCCTGCGCTACCGGACCAAGCTGCTCCAGCGACCTGTCGCACTCAGTGGAGACCTCGCTGGCCAAGCAAGACGTGAGGACCGATGAACCTACGCATCTCAGGAGAGGTCCTGGAGGCCTTCCCAGCAACGAGGGTGGGGGTGGTGATCGCCACCCAGGTCGACAACACGGGGGGGTCGACGCTCCTGTCGGAGATCAAAGAACGGGCCATCGAGGACCTCCGCCGCAAGCTCCTGGCGTGCCCACTGGACGAGCAGCCCAACATCGGCGCATGGCGAGAGACCTATCGAGCCTTCGGGGTGAACCCGAAGCGGCTCCGTCCGAGCGCGGAGGCCCTCGCCCGCAGGATCTCCAAGGGCAGGCCCCTGCCGGAGATCTCGAAGCTCGTCGACTCCTACAACGTCGCCTCCGTGTGCCACCTGCTGCCAGTGGGTGCCTACGACGTCGCCAAGCTCGAGGGCCCGGTCGAGCTCCGCTTCTCGTCCGGTGGGGAGGCGTTCCGGCCCCTGGGCGAGGAACATCCCACCGAGACGACTGCTGAGGGGGAAGTGGTGTACTCGGACGACGAGTCGGTGTTGACCCGCTGCTGGAACCACCGGGACGGGGACCGCACCAAGGTGACGCCCGAGTCGACCACCGTGGTCATCCTCTGCGAGGCGGCGCATCCGTCCATACCGACCGACGACCTGCGGTCGTGTCAGGCCATGTTGCGACGTCTCGTCGCCGAGGTCTGCAACGGCCAGGCCGAGGCGCTCCTCCTCGACCGAGACCGACCTGAGGTCGAGGTGGGCACCGGACCGTCGGAGCCGTCCGGCCCGGTCCGGGAGGCTTGACCGCTCCCATGGGGGACTACTTCGCCGGCCTGGCGCTCGGCCTGGCCCTGATCATGCCGATCGGCGCCCAGAACGTCTTTCTCATCAACCAGGGGCTGACGGTCGGCATCTCCCGGGCGCTCGTCGCCGTCGGGGTCGCCGGCCTCTGCGACAGCTTGTTGATCGTGGTGGGGTGGAAAGCCATGGCCACCGTGCTCGACAGCAGCCCCGTGACCCAGGGTGCGCTCCTGCTGGGAGGCGTGGCGTTCCTGGTGTACTTCGGCCTGCGGGCGCTGACGTCGACCGGTGCGACCACGGCGAGCACGCCGTCGCTGCGCCGGGGGCCATCGCCCGCAACACCGCGGCGGTGTCCCTGTTGAACCCCCACGCCGTGCTGGACACGGTCGGCGTCATCGGCACGGCGATCGCCGCCCAGGAGGCCGTGGCGCAGAGCGCCTTCGCCGGCGGAGCGCTGACGGCCTCATGGCTGTGGTTCCTGGGCTCGCGCTCGGTGCCGCAGCGATGCGCCGACATCTGAGCCTGGGGATGCGCCTGGGCGTCGAGCGAGCGTCGGGCGTCGTCATGCTCGGGCTGGCGGTGTTCTTCGCCCGCGACCTGCTGCACGTGGCGTTCTGAGGGCCCATGGCACAAACGTCAAGCGCTCGGGAGGCCCCTGACGATCAGGACGGCCTTCTCACGCCGTCCGAGGTGGCAAAGCGGTTCGGGGTCCACCCCAAGACCGTCAGCCGCTGGGCAGCGGCCGGCAAGCTCAGGAACATTCGGACGCTCGGTGGCCATCGTCGTTTCCGGACGTCGGAGGTCCTGGAGTTCCTGCACCGCATCGAGGACCACGGCGGCGACGAGGAGCCGGGCTAGCACGGCCCGGCCCCCGACGAGGCGGGGCAGGCTCCACTCTCACCAAGTGCGTCGCCGTCGGGCCCGGCCGCTGCTGACTGAGAGACTGGGCGCCATGGAAACGATCCCGGTCCTGGCGGGCATCGCCTACGACCCGCTCCTGCGCATCCCGCTCGGGCCCCTCGAGATCTCACCCCACGGCATCATGATCGCCGTCGGCGTCCTGGTCGGCGCCCGCTTCGCCCTCCCGGGCGCCGCCCGGCGGGGGATCGGCGCCGAGCAGCTCTACGACGTGCTCACCTGGGCCCTGGTCGGCGCCCTGATCGGCGCCCGGGTGGCCTACGTGGTCAACCACCTCGGCGACTACACCGGCGACCTCCTCGGCATCCTGCGGGTGTGGGAAGGGGGCTTCTCCCTGCTCGGCGGGCTGGCCGGGGCGGTGGTCGCCGGCTATCCGAAGCTGCGGTCGATGGGCATCCCCTTCTGGCGGTTTCTGGACGCGGCCGTCCCCGGCCTGGCCCTCGGCATCGCCGTGGGCCGCATCGGCGACCTCGTCATCGCCGACCACCTGGGCAAGCGCACCGACTTCTTCCTCGGTTACGTGTGCCCCCAGGTCGACACCGGGTCGCCCTGCGTGGCTCCGGTCGGCGAGGCGGTGCACCAGACCGCCCTCTACGACATGGTGGGCGCCGCTGCCGTGTTCGCCCTGCTGGTCGTGCTGTCCCGCCGGCGCCGGCCCGAGAGCCTGCTCACCCTGGTCTTCGGCCTCGGCTACGGCCTGGTCCGCTTCGTCGAGGGGTTCTTCCGCCTCGACGTCACCCACGGCACCGGCCTCAACGGCAGCCAGTGGACCGCCCTCGTGGTGATGGTCGCTGCCGCCGCCGGCCTGGTCGCCGTTCGCCGCCGCCCCCCCGAACCCGACCCGGAACCCGAACCCGTCGCCGCACCGGTACCCGAGGCCGACCCGGAACCCGAACCCGTCGCCGCACCGGTACCAGAACCCGACCCGGAACCCGAACCCGTCGCCGCACCGGTACCCGAGGCCGACCCGGAACCCGAACCCGTCGCCGCACCGGTACCCGAGGCCGACCCGGAACC
>JAHWJR010000153.1 GCA_019348335.1 Actinomycetota bacterium | reverse complement strand
TTGAGCTCCTCGAACGCCGCCTGGTCGGGCGGGACGTAGGGGTCCATGGCCGGCAATGACCTGAGCCCTTCCAGCAGCAGCTCGGTCCGGTCGCTGGCGAGAGCGCCGTGGGAGCTGAGCAGCAGGCTCGGCCGGAGCTCGGCCACGGCGGCGACGGCGGCGTCGAACCGAGCCTGGTCGGCCAGGGCGGTCCACGGATGGTTCATGCGATTGAAGTCGGCCAGGCCGCGGAGCACGTCGGCCTCGGTCACGTCGCGGAGGTCCTCCACCGGCTCGGGGAGGTAGGTGCCGAAGGCGTCGACGGCCAGCACCGCGCCGGTGGCGCGGTCGTGTACCCCCACTGTCCCCGGTGAGTCGTAGACGGGCGGGCGCAGGGCCGTCAGCCGCCCCTCGGTCCCCGGCACCGGCTGGCCCGGGTTGACCACCTGCACCCGGTCGAGCGGGACCGAGGCCGCCTCCTGGAGCTTGGCCAGGGTCACGTAGTTGGTGACCAGACGGGCCTGGGGCGCCGCCTCGAGCACGGCGAAGAGGTTGCCGGCGTGGTCGGCGTCCTCGTGGGTGAGGACGACCGCCGCCAGCCGGGCCGGCGGCACCAGCGACCACAGCGCCTCCAGGAAGCTGTCGCGTTCGGTGGGCAGCCCGGTGTCGACCAGCACCGGAGCATCGCACCTGAACAGGTAGGCGTTCACCGGCAGGACGCCGTGGCCCGGTGCCGCCTGCGACGAGGCCAGCACCCACAGGTCATCCACGGCTCGGTACGGGGAGGTCACCGCCGGACCGCCTGCGGCTCGCGTGCTGGTGCCACCTGGCGATCCTCACACACCAGGCAGCCAGCTGGTACCCGCCGGCGCCGACGACGGGTCACCGGGGCGGAACCGGCAGCTCCTTGACCAGGACGTGCACCGAGGTTCGGTGCAGGCGGTGGCGCCCGCCGCGCTCGACCATCCAGCACGTGGGAACGATCCCGTGCTCCCACTCGACGTAACCCAGGCGCTCGTACAGCCGGCGTGCACCTCGGTTGGCACCCTCGACGCCGAGGAGAACCCGCACCGCGCCGTGGCGCACGGCCTCACCCTCGGCCCGCTGGACCAGGCTCGTGCCGATTCCTCGGCCTCGGAGGTGGGGCGCCACCTCGAGGTGGACCAGCGAGGGCACCCCGGGAAGGTGCCTGCCCAGCTCCGGCTCACCGGGCGGCTCCCACGACAGGTAGACGTCGCCCACGACCGCGCCGGCGAGCGCGGCGACGAGGAGCACGCCACCACCCCGGGCCTGGCGGGCGAGCCGGTCGGCGAAGAAGGGGCGTTGGCCCATGGACGCCGTGAGGGCACCGAGGTCGCCGGGCTCGGCCACACGGATCCCGACGTCCATCTCCACCAAGTGAACCGCCCCGCACGGCTGACCGTCGCGGCAGGCGGAGGCGTAGCGTCGCGTCCATGTGCCGCAACATCACCACCCTGCGCGGCCTCGAACCCCCGGCGACCGCCGAGGAGATCGAGGCCGCCGCACGGCAGTTCGTCCGCAAGATCAGTGGCGTCACCCAACCGTCGGCCACGACGGCGGCGCCCGTCGACAAGGCCGTGCGCGACGTCGCCGCGGCGGCGACCGCACTGCTGGCGGAGCTGCCCGCCCGCCGGCAGCCGCCGGTTACGGTCCCGCCGCTGCGCCGCCCCGAGGTGCAGGCCCGCCTCGGCCGCAGTGTGGCCGAGCCCGGCGGGTGACCCCGACGGCGGGACGGGGGTAGGGCTGGCCGACGGTCTGATGTCGGAGCACGGAGGTGCACGTAGGGATGAGGACGAGGAAGCTCGGGTCGAACGGTCCGGAGATCTCCGTGGTCGGTTACGGGGCGTGGGAGGCCGGCGGCATGGCCTGGGGGCCGAACCCGCCCGACCAGGAGACGCTCGCCGCCATGGGCGCCGCCTTCGACGCCGGCATCACCTGGGTCGACACCGCCGAGGTCTACGGCGGCGGCCGCTCGGAGGAGCTGGTGGCCAAGGCCGTGGCTGGTCGGGACGACGTGCTGGTCTTCACCAAGGTGGCGCCCCGGCCGGCGGGCAGCGGCTTCGACGCCCAAGGCGTGCGGGCCGCCGCCGAGGCCAGCCTGCGCCGGCTCGGGCGCGAGGTGATCGACGTGTACCAGCTGCACTGGCCCCATCCGGAGGTCGCCGTCGAGGAGACGTGGGAGGCCATGGCCGGCCTGGTCGACGCCGGCCTGGTCCGCTGGATCGGCGTGTCCAACTTCTCCGTCGAGCTGGTCGAGCGCTGCGAGCAGGTGCGCCACGTCGACTCCCTCCAGCCGCACTTCTCGATGCTGCACCGGGACGGCCGCGACGACCTGTTCGTCCACTGCGACCAGGCGGGCACCGGCATCCTCGCCTACGGCCCGTTGGCCTACGGCCTGCTCACCGGGGCGTTCGACGAGACGACCACGTTCTCCGACGACGACTGGCGGAGCGGCAAGCACGGGATGGGCGCCTACGACGAGTTGTTCGCCCCCGACCGGTTCCGGCGGAACCTCGCCATCGTGGACGCCCTGCGACCGATCGCCGAGCGCAAGGACGTGACCCTCGCCCAGCTGGCGCTGGCCTGGGTCGTGCACCAGCGGGGCGTCACCGCCGCCATCGCCGGCTCCCGCTCCCCCGCCCACGTGCGGGACAACGCCGGCGCCGGTGACGTCGAGATCGACGGGCAGGATCTCGACGACATCGAAGAAGTGCTGACCCGGGGCTGAGAGGTCACCGGTCACCGCTCACCGGAGCAGCGATGCAGCTGACCACGGCCCGTGAGTTGCACTTCGATGCCGACCGGGACTCGGTGTGGGCGGCGATGAGCCGTGTCACCGACTTCCCGACCTGGTGGCCGTGGCTGCGCCGTTTCGACGGGACCGACCTGGTCGCCGGCGCGGTGTGGTCCTGCGTGATCAAGCCTCCCCTGCCCTACGAGCTCCGGGTCACCGTCACCCTCGACGAGGTGGTTGCCCCCGCGCTGGTGGTGGCCACGGTGGCGGGCGAGGTGACCGGTACCGCCCGGCTCGTGCTGGATGAGCACGGTGACGGCTGCCGGGCCGTGCTCAGCTCCACGCTGACGCCCGACCAGGGGATCCCCCGGCTGGTGGCCCGGCTGGCGCCGGCGGTCGCCCGCTTCGGCCACGACTGGGTACTCGAGATCGGGGCGCGCCAGTTTGCCGACCGGGCGCTGGACCGGCCGATCTGACCCCGGGAACGCGCCCGTTCCGTCCCCCTCCTGGGGTCAGTTGGGCTGGTGACGGCTGGGAGCGCTCAGGCCGCCTGCAGCACCGTGTGGTCGGCGGGCACGACCTCCTCGGCCGGCGGTGGCCCGGGCGGGGTGCCGTCGCCGAAGGGCCGCCCGCCGAGCGATTCCCGCCCGTGGGGTTCGAGCCAGCCGCTCAGGTCCGGGCCCACGGGCACGATGCGGGTGGGATTGATGTCGGTGTGGACCTCGTAGTAGTGGCGCTTGATGTGGTCGAAGTCGATGGTGTCACCGAAGCCCGGCGTCTGGAACAGGTCGCGGGCGTAGGCCCACAGCACCGGCATCTCGGCCAGCTTCTCCCGGTTGCACTTGAAGTGGCCGTGGTAGACGGGGTCGAAGCGGGCCAGCGTGGTGAACAGCCGCACGTCGGCCTCGGTGATGGTGTCGCCCACCAGGTACCGCTGGCGCTCCAGCCGCTGCGACAGCCAGTCGAGCCGGTCGAACAAGCGCCGGTAGGCCCGCTCGTAGCTGTCCTGGGTGCCGGCGAAGCCGCAGCGGTAGACGCCATTGTTGACGTCCTTGAACACGGCCAGGGCCACCTCGTCGATCTCGTCCCGCTTTTCCTCGGGGTAGAGGTCGGGGGCGCCCGGCCGGTGGTGGGCCCGCCACTCGGTGGAGAGGTCGAGGGTGATCTGCGGGTAGTCGTTGGTCACGACCTGGCCGGTGGGGATGTCGACCATGGCGGGCACCGTGATGCCCCGGTCGTAGCCGGGGAACCGGGCGAAGTACGCCTCCTGGAGGCGTTCGATGCCGAGGACGGGATCACGGCCACCGGCGTCGAGGTCGAAGGTCCAGCTCCGCTCGTCGTGGGTCGGCCCGGTGACACCCATCGACAGGACCGGCTCGAGGCCGAGCAGGCGGCGGACGATGATGGCCCGATTGGCCCAGGGGCAGGCCCGGCTGACGACGAGGCGGTACCGCCCGGGCTCCACCGGGTAGCCGTCCCGGCCGTCGGCGGTGATGCGGGTGGCGATGTAGTTGGTGTCGCGGGCGAAGTCGCCCGTGGGGTTGACGTAGCCGCCGTCGCTCTTGTCCATGGGCTGTCCATGCCCGCCCGGTCAGCCACTGACACCCGCAAACGCCGGGGACCTTCGGGTCAGCAGGTGGGCTGCTGCTGGGGCGGGCAGCTGGACGACGCCAGGACGGTGACCGGGGACGAGGCTGTGTCGCTCCGGTCCTCGCTGGTCGCCACCACCTGGTAGGCCCCCGGCGGCGCATCACCCGGGACGAGGAACCGTTGTCGGGCGTCGCCGGCCTTGTCGGTCCTCACCTGGAAGCCCAAGACCGGCCCGTACGGGTCCACCCGTACCAGCTCGATGACCACGGACACCTCGGGAGCGAAGCCGGAGACGGTGGCCACCAGCTCCTGGCCCGGCTCCGCCGCCTGGGGATCGACGCCGAGGGTGCGCGGCTCTTCGGGTTCGGGGCCGCACGGCTCGAGCTCCCCAGGGGTGCACGGTGGTGGTGGTGGTGGCGGCGGTGGTGGTGGCGGTTGCCCGGGCAGGTGGTCGCGGTAGTCGCCGCAGCTCACCGGCTCCTCCAGCACGATCCCGTTGCCGGAGAACACCCGCACCGGACGCCCGGCCAGGGCGCGGGTCAGGCCGAAGCCTGCCGGTCCGCGGTGCGCAGGTGGATCGGGCCCTGGCG